>NZ_JAUBVF010000061.1:11236-39377 GCF_036705685.1 Microcoleus sp. AT3-A2 | reverse complement strand
TGATCTTATCTTCTCTGTTTGACCCTCACGAGTGAGTGTCAGTAACATTATACCTCATCTTTCTGAGAAAGGCTATACGTTATGATTAGAGAAGTGTTTGCCATAGCGTGATATGACATTAGAAATTAATTTTTGCCCTAATTGTGGTTCGGAAGAAGTTAGTCGAAACGGTCAATCTCGGCATCATAAACAAAATTATAAATGCCGAGAATGTGGTCGTCAATTTGTTTTAAATCCGGCATGGAAACCTATTACAAAAGAACAAAAAGAGTTGATGTCACGGATGCTACTTGAACGTATTTCTCAGGCGGGGATTGCTCGGGTACTACAAGTGTCAGAAGATACAGTGCAGCGATACGTTAATAGCCAAGCCGCTGCTGTTAAGAAGCAAGTGGAGGTGACTCCCAAGGAAAAAAAGCGCTTGAGTGTTCAGATGGATGAGTTATGGTCATTCGTTGATAAGTAACCGGACACAATTAATTACATCAAGCCTTTTGAAGAGGCAAGGTTTTTAGGCGGTATTTTGGGTAATTAATTGTGTCCTACTACTTAGTAAAGGAAATCAGCAGTGGGTCTGGCTGGCATTGGATGCCCAGACTAGGGAAATTGTTGGTGTACATATTGGAGATCGTAGCGCAGTATCGGCTCAAGCTTTATGGAATTCAATGCCACCAGTGTACCGTCAGTGTGCAGTAATTTATACCGACCATTGGAGTGCTTATGATTCTGTATTGCCAAGCATTCGTCATCGGAGTGTAGACTCTCGATAGTGGTTTTACTAGCTATATCGAGCGCTTCAACTGTACTATTCGACAACGAGTGTCTCGATTGGTAAGAAAGAGCTTAGCCTTCTCTAAAAAATTAGAAAATCATATTGCTGCCATTTGGCGCTTTGTGCATCATTACAATGCTAATTTACAACTCTAAACGCCTACTTTCTTTGAATTCAGTTTAATTCTCTTGATCCTTTCCTTCAGGGCACTACCTTTTTGTCGATGTTGACGAAGCGAAAGAAAACTCCTAATAGCAATAATACCACTACTAAGAACCGTACTTTACTTTTCATTACCGTCATACATGGTGTAAAAAAAGATAGATGGTACGCCTCAATGTAACATAACATATAAAGAGCGAGTGGATTGCCCAATCTACAGGTTGTTCGATCGCCCTCCCATAATTTGCAGCATTTACTTGTGTTCTTAGCACATTAAAACCGTCTTGGATGCACTCCTTACTCTCATAAACTCGGTTTTTTAACTTCGAGCGATCGCCCAAAAGCAAGTATTTGCGTTCCTAAAACCCGGTTGATGCGTCCAGGAGGGCCGGAGAATCAATGGATACTTTGGCAGTGGCATAAATCACAGAGAAAATGTGCTTTGAGATCCCGAGGCTGTGCCAAAAAAATAACTGGTTGTCAAACGCAAGACAACGAGGCCACAAAACTATAATTTCAGCTAACAGAGATTCAGTCGGCTGCTGCTGCCAGACCGCAAAAAAATTGTGTTAAAGTAGCGGGAAATTGAATCCGCCGACGACCCGTCTCAAAAATGGCGATCGCCCTGGCAAGTCCAGACGGCAGTGGGCATCAAAAAACCAAAATTGGTCAAGCCTGAACTTTGGTTTGGATCGGGTAAATCTACCAGCCTTTAGCTCTCAGTTTCCCACTCATGGCGGGAAAATAGCCCCTGCCGGGTCGCGAGGTTTAAAGTTAGGTTAAAAACCTTGACATTATAGGATATAAAGCTGTATAAGGGATGCGACAAGCAGCCACAATCCTACCTATAACTGTCTGTTAAGTCTGGCGTAACGCAGGACTCTGGGCAGTTGTCAGTTAGAGGCAGATTGTGGTCGAACCCGTAGAACCAGTTGTAGATCGCCCGCAAAGCAACTCAAGCAAGTCGGGCGATCGAGAGATGAAATTAGCAGGTGATGGTATAATCAACCGTAAGGTAATGTGGGCTTGACCTGAATTGATGCCGGGGCGGTATAAGGGCTCAGCCCCCTACGTTCAAGCAGAAGTAGACACGCCTACTGTGAATCAACAGTGAATCAACAGTTATGGATAGGTTCTATTTGGGCAGTTATTGTCAACAGGCAAGCAACCACAAAAATTAGCAGTTGGGAATTGCTGCTCGTCGAGTTGAATAGAGTGTGAAGGTGTGAGGAAAATGAACAGAACTTTTTGGAATTTACTGCTAGTATCCCCGGCAATTCTGGGGCTATCATCAGTCATGAGTGCCACTGCGATCGCCGCAGAAGTGACCGCAACCGCTGAAGCCAACCAGCTAGCTACAGCTCAGTCATCTGAGTCAAAAATTGCAGAAATAGTTGGAGAAATAGTTGCAGAACCAGTTGCAGCAGCCCCTGCTGCCCCAGAAAACCTGGCTTTAAACAGCAGCGTCGAAGCGGCCCAAACCCCGGTCGTTAACGAAGCAGACGCTGAAAAACTAGCCTCAATCGAACCAGAAACCAGCGAAGCAGCACTGCAAACAACACTGCAAACAACAGGGAGCGACATCGAGCTAGCAGCCCCAATTGCTCCGGCCAGCGCAGCAGCAGCGACTGAACCCCTAGCAGCAGCAGGCACAGCCGAATCCTCGCCCCAAGCATCAGACTTGGCAGAGCAAATCAGCCAGACAGACGCCCCTGGGAAAATTGAAGTGCCAGCAGTCGCCAGCACCCCAGCTACTACCCCAGCTACTAAGGTAGAAATTGCTCAGACACCAGCCCCCGGAATGGGCGGCCCCATCGTCCCTGTTGCTCCCCAAGCACTGCCTGCCCAACCGTCGGGAACCATGTCCCAGGTGACATCAGTCACTCAGCTCTCCGACGTGCGCCCGACAGATTGGGCATTCCAAGCCCTGCAATCCCTAGTCGAACGCTACAGTTGTATCGTAGGTTATCCCGACGGCACCTACCGCGGCAACCGCGCCCTGACTCGCTACGAATTTGCAGCCGGCGTCAACGCTTGCTTAGACAACATAACCCAGCTAATTGGGTCAACAGGTAACTTGGTTACCCGAGACGACTTAGCCATCCTGCAACGCCTGCAAGAAGAATTTGCAGCCGAACTCGCTACCCTGCGCGGACGAGTAGACGGCCTAGAAGCTCGCACCGCAGAACTCGAAGCCAACCAGTTCTCCACCACCACCAAGTTGAATGGAGAAGCCGTTTTTGCCGTCAGCGACACCTTCAGCGGAGATGGTATCAGCCTTGAGGACGACGACACTGTCACCAACTTCGGCTACCGGGTGCGCTTGAACTTATTGACAAGCTTTACCGGTCGAGACTTGCTCAGAACCCGCTTGCAAGCGGGTAACGTCGCCAACTACGGAGCATCAACCGCTACGGGTACTAACATGGCTCGCCTAGCCTTTGATGGGGGTGATAGCAGCGAATTCACACTAGACGAACTGTACTATCGTTTCCCGGTCGGTCCGGCTACAGTCTTTGTCGGTCCTAAAGGACTTGACCTGGATGAAATTGCAGACACGGTAACACCCTTTAACTCTACGGGTACTGGTTCAATTTCCAGATTTGGAGTTCGCAACCCGGCCGTATTCCGCGGGCCGCAGGGAGCTGGCGCAAGTTTGACTTTCAACTTGGGCCCCCTCCGAGCTACTGGGGGCTATCTTGCCTCCGACGGCGATGCTCCCGACCCCGCAAACGGCAGGGGCGTTGCCGACGGTTCTTTCAGCGCTCTGGGTCAGATCGGCTTTTTTAGCAAACCGTTTGATTTGGCCTTCACTTACACCCACAAATACAATCGCGCAGGCGATGTTGGCATCATGGGCGGTACGGGCAGTGCCTTGGCTAACCGGCCCTTCGGTCAAGCAACCACTCAAGCAGATAACTATGGCGTGCAAGTTAACTTCAAACCCAGCAGTCGCTTTCAGCTTGGTGGCTGGTACGGTTATACGAAGGCTGAACAACTGCGGGGGGGCGGCAATGACGCGACGATCCAGAATGGTGCTATCACTTTGGCCCTGGCAGATTTTGGCCGGCAAGGCAACCTCCTCGGTTTTGTCTTCGGTGTACCGCCAAAAGTTACTGAGAGTGATGTCGCCAGAAACCGCGACACCTCTTATCACTTAGAAGGTTTCTATCGCTTCCAAGTCAATGACTTTATTTCGGTGACACCGGGCGTTTACGTGATTCTGAATCCCGAACACAACAACAACAACGACGATATCTGGGTCGGACTCCTGCGTACTACCTTTAGTTTCTAAGGTTTCCAGACATCGAGTTACAGCTAAAAGCGGCAGGCGACTGCCGCTTTTATTTATTGGTCATCAGTCGATCGATTTTAGATTTTAGATTTTAGATTTTAGATTTTAGTGAACAGTTAACACTCATCAGTTATCAGTCAACATTTAACACTCATCAGTTCACAAATTATGAATTTTGGCGGCAAATCCCGAATACGGAGGTGTAGCCGTGCAGAAATGTGCTGCCGCCGACGGGGCCGATTTCGCCATTGCAGAAAAAGCCACTCAGAGGGATGTTTTTGAGGTATCGGCCAAACAGTCGGGAGTCAAAGTTCGATTCGCCGTAAAGCCCTTCACCGCGCCCCAGACAAGAGAACATTAAGGCGCCGGCGCTGGATGTACCACTGTACTCGGCGGCCCGCTGATAGCGATCGAGCAGCATTTCTAGGTCTTCTGCGGAGGTGCGCGCGTCCCGCAGGTGAAATTGGATGCGCTGTCCGGGACGGACTCGATCGCCGATCGCAATTGCTCCCACTTTCGGATCTACTCCCAACAGATTGCGGATTAAAAAATCTCCCGGCTCTAATGTCAGCTTGAATTCATCGCTAACTAAGCCTACAAATAACGAGTGCTGGGCTAATTCTCGGTCTTCTTCGCTCAAAGTTTGAACTAACTCTCGCAGAGCCTCTAAGGGCGATCGCTCGATGCCCCCGCTGCCGCTATCGTCGGTTTGTTCTTCGAGTTTCAGCAAAATATTCCGCTCTCCTTCCGTCACCCGATAAGGATGCCCGATCGGCCTGCAGCCTTGAGCTACGATCGTTTCCAAAACTATATTGCCGCTCAAAGCTACCCCAACCGTCCCTTCTCGGTAAAGCTGATAGTCGCAAAACAGCGCCGGGCCCCTGCCCGCACCGTCCCCGCCGGCGAGCCCCCCTACCTTCGCCGCACCCGGATAGGCATAATCTAGCCCTTGCAGCAAATCGTTAATTTTTGCGGAAAAGGGGTCGGCCAAGATGATAAACTGCGGTTCTTCTTGGGCAGGCACGCCCAAGAGATCCACCCAAGTATCCGGGGGACTATCTAAGTCCGGCAGTTCTTCTGCACCGACGTGAAAAGTTCTGACATTCACTCCCGGCAAGCGCGCCAGACTCAGGCTGACTGCGGGAGATCCCTCGACTTCTTCGGTGAGGCCGCCCCGGTTCCTGCCGATGACTCCTCCCCCGCCGCAGCCCAGGATAGCGGGTACTGGCAGCAGTTCTCGGAGTAAAGGCATCAGCCGAGAATACTCGCTGGCAAAGGCAGACGAGATAAATATCAGGGCTAAATCAGCCGGGCCTTCTAGGTCGCGATCGGCTTGTTCTATAACTTCTTTGAGGGCGGATTCCAAAGAGGGACGGGTTGATAAAGCGCTGACCCATTGCATTTGGTTTTCGGTGTACATAAGCCAAACTTCTCTATAAAACTATCTCTATACATTAGGCTAACCGGAACTGGCCGCTGGGGGGACGGTATTCTTGGGCGATCGATTCCCCATCGATTGCCGTTCTTGTGTTAACATAAGTTAACATGAGTGTCCCATTAATCTGTTGAGTGTTAAATGCCGTATTCAGCTAAATCTTAAAAGATAAAGCTCAATACAGTTTGACACACTAACCTGGTGTAATGTTTTCATCAAAAGTAAGGTCAGCTCGACCTACATTGATGCCTGTGGACTCTTCCCCCGCCGACGGGGTAGAGTAAAGCAGGAAGTAGATACGGCTGCTGCGATCGCAGTTATGGATGGTTTTTCTCTGGGCTGCTGCAACAGCAGCGCATCTCAAGCTATTATTAGCTGGGGTCGCCAGACAGAAACTGCCCATCCAACCCAAACTAACATCCAAAAAGAAAACCTTTCTTACTTAATAAGGTCAACGACCCAGGTCTAAAGACACGCTCGCTTCGAGCCTAAGACTTAAACCACTGTTGACCCGCCTAAGACTTTAGAAGTCTACGTTTTTTGAGTTATGACACCAAGTGGCTGCTTAGCTAGTCCCTTGCTCTGTCGTTAACGGTTAAACATCTTTAATTTGGGTTAAGGACGTGCCGTTAGCCGAACAAGCTCACTAAACAAAGGCGCGTGCTAACATTACCTAGAAATAGGTCGGGGACAACCATATTCTCCTACACTTTCCTACCAACAAGTTTTATGACAACAACACCTGCAGGCAACATCCAAGAAAAAATTGAAGAAGAACTAGAAAGCGCTCGTACCGTCTGTGACGCCAAGGGCGCCACTTCCGGGGAATGCGCGGCGGCGTGGGACGCAGTTGAAGAACTGCAAGCAGAAGCTTCCCACCAAAAGCAAGTAAAACCTAAGAATTCCTTTGAAAAATTTTGCGACGACAATCCTGACGCTGCTGAGTGCCGCATCTACGAGGAATAAACGAGCCATTTAGCTCTATGCCTTCCCTCCCGCGCCGAAATCTAACTTTTGGCGCGGGAGCATTTTATTTTAGGGGTTGAGCCTTGAAATAATGGTGAGATTTGCCCTCTATCCCAATACGGTTCAAGTCCGCCAGCTTCCCCCTCGCCCCCGAAGGGGGACAAAAATTTGCTCTTGCGTCCCCCAAAAGGGGCGAGGATGGGAAGGAGATATCTCAAGAATAAACACTTTTAACTCAAGCGTATTGCAGTCTATCGCCTCTCAAGTACCCTTCAAAGCGCGCCAAGTACCTTAGAAAAGGTAGCAGTAACTAAAACATTAAGACCGTGTTCTGGTTGCTGATTTTTTAGCATTTTTGTAGTAAAATTTGTGACAAATAAGTGAGTATATTTTCCCAAAGATGTTGAGTCTTTTATTGGCAGCCACCGGGCCTTGGTTTCAACCGCTAGTCTGGATGGATTACCGGTTGTCTGTGTTATTAACAATTTCGATCCCGCTGGTAGTGCTGATTTGGGCTGTTGTGGCAAAAGCTGAGGCGATCGTCCGTTTGTCGATTATTTATTGGCGGGTGGCGAGTTTGCTGGCAATTACACTTTACCTGATGATGGCTGCGCTGCCTGTAAGCTTTGTATCGTCGGTGATTGGGAGGACCTTAATTCCTGCTAGTCTGTGGTTCTGGGAGGATTTAAACGAAGAAATTGCCGATCGACCGCAGTCGCCCCTGAAACTGGCTTTTACAGCTTGGCGGTGGGCGATTACTGTTTACAGCGGTTTGGGCGCTCTAGCTCAACTTCCCTTCTTAAGCTGTGCTTTTAAATCTCAAATCCAGGTAATTGACGAACCTTTTTGCCGCATTTGGTTAGACCCACCTTGGCTCTATAAACAAATGTTTCACCCTACGGCAACCCCTCAATTTTTGGGATGGTTGGGTCTGATAGGTTTAGTAATCTATGTAATTTACTTGTCATACTTTGTGCTTATTCGACTAGGAAAACAGGGGAGGTCAGCAACCGGAAATTAAGTTCGGTTTAAGTTAGTATTTTCCTCCTAAATTGCAGCTAAACTCTTCAACAAAAAACTCAAAAATCCCAGTCAAAAAAACCGGGGCGTATATACGAAAGAATCGAACTAACACCAGAGTAGCTGACGTGACGCCCAAAAACGGATACAAGCCGCCGACTCCTGTCGTGGAGATCTAAAAATTTTAGACTAAGGTTCAATCTTCCAGATTCATCTGTGGAGTAAATCTAAAATCTAAAATCTAAAATCTAAAATCGACTGACAGTAATGTTATTGGGAAAGACTGTGATGGATAGCAAACAAGCCTACTTACAGTGCTTAGAAAGGCTGATTTGGGCGATCGATCGCCTTGAAGCAACAGTCGAACCAAGTGAACTCGCTCGGATTGCCGAACTGATTGTTCAGCCGATGATGGGGCCCTGGCGGTTTTTTCACACTCCCGAACATATTTTTGATGTGGGGGGAAAGGAAGACGCGATCGAGGTTTTGGCAGCTTTATTTCACGATACCGTCTACGTGCAAGTCGATCGCAGCATTAATTTTAACGTCAGCTACTACATCACTCCTGTTGCAAAAGAGGTTAACAAACAACTACAAATTCGGGATAAATCTGAACTGCCTGCGGATGCTACTTTCGAGATGGTAATGCTGGTATTCAATTTTGTACCGGGCGAAGTCCTCAATCCTTTCGCTGGACAAAACGAATTTCTCAGCGCTGTCGTAGCAGCAAAAGCTCTAGAACAATTTCTAAAACGCGAGCAATTGCTTCAAATTGCAGGCTGCATTGAAGCAACAATTCCGTTTCGCACCGCCGATTCTGGAGTAACGGTAAGCCAGCGCCTCTATAACCGCTTGCAAGCAATTAATGGCTTATTTAACCTCAGTTTGACTGAGGAGGAAATGCGGGAAACGGTCAAAAAAGCTGTGCGAATCTCTAACCGGGATGTTATGAGTTTTGCTCACCATAGTTCAGCCCATTTTTTGGCAAATACCTGGAATTTACTGCCGGAAACCAATCACAATCTCATCTGCTGTGGTTTTTACACGATTCGCGACTACCGAGTTGCTTTGCTGAAGATGGAAGGTTTTATGAATAATCTCAAGCCAGAGATGATTTTCCGGCAGTTTGAGGGATATCCAGACGATCGCACATATCAACGCTGGGAAACTACTGCTAAGTACAATCTCGAAATTGCGAAGCTTTATTTGGGGTGCAAACTGTCTGCCCTAGCCTTGCTAGAAGCTCTTTCTTCGGATTTGGGGATTGAGGTTTCTCTGGCGATGATGATGGGAGGAATTCCGGCTCAAGCTGCTAACTGCGTGCGGCTGGAAAGCTTTTTTCCCGAAATAGAGAAACCTTATAAACCTAAAATTAGTTTAGAAGCGGAAGTATTGAATTTATTAGAAAATGGGCGGGCTAAAAGCACTTCTAATACCGATTTAGAGAGTTCGCCCCTGACAACATTTGTGGTGAAAATTGTTGGCTTTGACGAAATGCGCTATCAGTGCGATCGAGCTAAGGACTTTTTTCGAGAAAATCTAAACGCCGACGACTTTATTTCCGGCTTTAACCCGATAGTTACAGAAATTGTCATTGATTCAATTCTCAAGTTGTTTGACAGCCGGAAATCTACTATTTACCGATACTACGATATCACTTCTAAGTTAAGGTCGCAACCCCAGACCAATTTTCTAGATCGCCCTTTTCGTTCACATGGTTAACTAGCTTTAAATACTGTATTTTTCCCTCCTTTATAAAAAAAACTATTACTCAGCTTATATAAGAGTAGATAGATTACACCGTGACACGATTGATTGCTCGCCAACCTAGATCAATCTGCCTATCCATCCCGACACCAACAGCCGTACAGGTAAGTAGGTAGGCAAGATTCAAGCACATAATATAACACTATGTAAACAGGTTTAAGTTAACCAGTAGAGAGCATTTGGAGACTTTGCCCTCGTTTAGATAGGGGCGTTTTTTGGCGCCGACTTACCTATGGCGTGGGGCTGGTGGCAAAGATGCTAAAAGTTGATAAAAAATGGAAATTCGCTGCTGTTTGCCTTTGACAATTATTTTATACAAAAGGGATTTGATAGCTGGCTGTCACTCATCTGAGCTACCCCAAATAAGCGTCACTATAAAAAGCGACTGTTAAAGCACTTCCCCCCACAGCTACAACTGGGGAATAGCAAGTTCAAACGACTTGCAAACCACTAATCCCCAATCAAACCATGCAAACCACAAATCCTATTTACGCTCAATTGCCTCTTTGCTCTTCACTGCCCACACTGCAACGAAATAATAGTACCACTGCCAATCAAAACGTGCGCTATCTCCAACAATCCTTAGTTAAAAAGGGGTATCCCGTCGGAACTGATGGATTCTTCGGCCCAAAAACCGAACAAGCAGTCATCAAATTTCAAAAGGACAATAAGATTGCTGTTGATGGCATTGTCGGCCCTCAAACTTGGAGTCTATTAGGCGCTTGTTATACAGGTGAACCCGGATGTTAAATCCAAGTTAACTAATCCTAGGCGCACGGCTAGCAAGAAACTGGGTTTTTTCACAACAATACTTCGTTTCAGCCCCCAGAAACGCTAAAAAAGCTGGTGTTGAGCGAAGCCGAAACCCCGCTTCTGCCCGTCAAGAGTGTATCCAGGACTTATTAACATCATTTCCGCACTTCTCTGCTTTTAAATAACTTGCAAACAACCAATGGAGAATCAAACCATGCAAACCACAAACGCAATTCGCACTGAATTACCTTCCTGCCGTTATTTTCCCCTACTCAAACGCAACGATGGCGTCACCCAAAATGAGGACGTTCGCTACCTTCAGCGACTCTTGAATGCCAGCGGATTTTCTTTAAATACTGATGGAGGATTCGGCACGAAAACCCAACAAGCAGTCATCAATTTTCAAAAGCAACAACAAATCGTTGCTGATGGCATTGTCGGCCCTAAAACTTGGAATAAATTGGGTGTTTGTACAACTATATTTTAAAGTTTGTGCAACCATCTGTTAAAAAGAGTAGGGCGTGCAGTGTGCGCCCTATTTTTCTGTCGAAGTTTCCACCCCACACCACCCCTCCGGGGCTCCGTACATTCGATACTTGCGAGCTCGTTTGAAATACAGCATTGCTACCCGATCGTCTGGATTGATTTGTAAAATGTTTTGAAATACTTTTTGGGCTGCAACAAATTTTTGCTCGTAGTAAAAATTGAGAGCTTCTTGAAAAACCTCCGCAGTTTGCTGCTTAAGTACAATGCTTTCCTCTGTTTCTGTGTCGTAAATTTCAAACACCGACACAGCATTTGTCTTTCCTTTCACCGTTACTCGATCGACAAATCTGTACTTATATTTTTCTGGATCGTCGAGGCGATCGATAATTGCACCGCTAACTAGAATTCCCGATCCGTAAACCTTAGTCAATCCTTCCAAACGAGACGCGAGATTCACCGCATCAGCAATCACGGTACTTTCCATTCGTTCTCGCTCGCCAATTGTACCCAACATCAAATTGCCCGCGTGTAAACCGATGCCGATCGCGATCGGAAACAAGCCATTGTTTTCTCGCTGCTGGTTGTAGATATTCACTTCTTTTTGCATATCAATTGCTGCTCGCACGCCATCAGATGGAGATGTAGAAAACAGTGCCATGACTGCATCCCCAATGTATTTATCAATAAACCCGTTATTTTTCCTGATAGCAGGGCTAACCCTTCCCAAGTAATTATTAATAAATGCAAAATTTTCATCCGGTGTCATATTTTCCGAAAGCGCCGTAAACGAGCGAATATCAGCAAACAGCACTGTCATATTTCTTTCCTGATGTTCGCCTAATTTTACTTCAATAATACTCGGCTTTTCCAGCAAGTTTAGAAAATCGTGCGGCACAAACCTACCGTAGGCTGCATTCAGTTTTGCTAGGCGAATTTGCGTGTTAATTCTCGCCAACAATTCCTTTTTGATAAAAGGTTTAGTTACATAATCATTTGCTTCTAAGTTAAAAGCTTCTACCAAGTCGGTAGTTAGATTTTTGGCCGTCAGCATCAGAATCGGCATTTCTAAAGGCGAGTATTTTTTACGGACTTCTCGACATACTTCATAACCTGTCATCTGCGGCATCATTACATCGAGTAAAATTAAGTCAGGCTTAAATCCTGATTCAATAAGATTTAAAGCTTCTAAGCCGTTGCTCGCTTGAGTAATCTCGTAGTTGGCTAGAGAAAGACTGTTGATGATGACATGAATATTAATCGGCTCATCATCAACTACCAAAATTTTTAATTTTTCACTTTCTAGCAAGTCGCTATTGTCTGATACCTGAGAATTTATTATAGATGATTGGCGGCCTAATTCAGGAGCGATTAAAATGCGAGATCCCTCAGTTAAATGCGGCTGTGTGCTGCTAAATTCCTGCTGACTCTCAGATACGGGCAAAGTAAAGGTGAATTGGGAACCTACGCCTACAGTTGAAGATACCGAAATTTTACCTCCGTGCAATTCCACTAATTGCTTGGCAACAGTTAACCCTAAACCCGTGCCACCATATTCTCTAGCAGTGGAACCGTCAGCTTGTTCAAAGGATTCAAAAATTCGCTCTAATTTATCTTCGGGGATGCCAATACCCGTGTCGGATACAGTAATGGCTATTTGGGAATCAAGGGGTGATTGTGCCTTGCCCGTTACCAATTCTGCGGAAATTTCTACTCGGCCACTTTCGGTAAACTTAATCGCATTGCCGATTAAGTTGTAAAGTATTTGCTGCAAGCGATTCTCGTCGGCTGCTATTGGCGGCAATTCAGGAGCGACTGAGTTAATCAACTGCAAGTTTTTTTGGCCTACTAATGGCTGAGACAAAGTGAGAATTACAGAGACTATTTCTCGAATACCGACGGACTTAATTTGCAGTTCTATCGTTTTATGTTTGAGCTGAGAAAAGTCCAGAAGATCGTTAATCAAAGAAGACAATCTTGTGCCCGATGATGAAATCAAAGCTAAGTTAAAATTTGTTGGTTCTGGCAGTTGTCCGGTAGCACCGTCTATTAAAGATTCTGCAATACCAATAATGCCGTTGAGGGGAGTGCGGAGTTCGTGGGAAGTATTGGCTAAGAATTCGTCTTTCAGTTTATCGAGTCGCTGCAATTCGGTATTTTTAGTTTCTAAGGCAGTAAAAGATGCTTGCAGTTGTTGTGCCATGCTGTTAAAAGCAGCGGCAAGTACGCCCAACTCATCGGAGCGATCGAGCTTTACAGTTTTGTCAAATTGTCCTTCAGACAAAGCTATTGCTGCATTTTTTAATTTTAAAATAGGTTGGATAATCCAGCGAGAAGTGAGAATTCCTAGAACAGTTGCCATGCCCAAAGCTGCCAGACATAGCAATACTGTAGTTCGGTTGCCTGCATGGATTTGTTGCATAAAGTCGGCTTCGGGAACGACGACAACAATCAGCCAATCTAAACCTTTGCCGTCTTGGAAGGGCAGGACTTTTAAAAATTTATGCTGACCGTTTATGTCAACCTTTATTTGCTGCGTTTTTGTAATTTCCTGCAACTTTTGAAAGTGACTTTCTAAATATTTAGCTGTAGTTTGCGTTACTGGATCGCTGCTTTCTGTAACTTTAAAAAGTTCTTTTTTACCGTTTTGGGTGCGGAAAGGTTGTTCGGCTGTGGAAGTTGCCAGCAGCGTGCCGTTTCTTTCGATAATAAAAGTTTGACCGGATTTGCCTATTTTGAGGCTGTTTAAAAAGTGACCGATACTGTCGAGACGCAAAGCAGCAATTAATACTCCTTCTAGCTGTTTCTGGCTGTTGTAAATTGGTTGCAGGGCGCTGATGATTAATGTAGGTTCTAGGAAGGATATATAAACTGAACTCCAAGTTGGTTTGATTGCTAGAGCTGCATAGGAGTAGGAAGGGTGCTGTCGGATATCAAAGTTTTTGACAGAGGCTGCTACTGTCGTGCGATCGCCCGTATCATTAGTATTGTAAGAATAAAAATCAAAATTTGTAGACGGGCCCGATGCGTTAATCAATAAAGTGCCGTTCGACATCTTTTCGCCAGTGCGATATTCTCCATCTTGATTAGCGATCGACGTAAAATTGATATAGGGATACAATTGCACTTGCCGCCACAGATACTTTTCCCAAGCTGACAAGTCTTTCATGTTCACAAAACCCAGTTTCACTGCATCCAACTTGCTTTGATTGATTTGGTGCGGAGTTTGCAGATAAGTTCTCAAATTTTGCTCGATGCGATTGCTCACCTCGCTCATCAACTGATCGGCAAGGTCATTTACTGCTCTTTGAGAGTTCCTAAATGATAAATATCCCACAATACCCACCGCTGCAAATACTTGCAAGACAAACGGAACTATGAGTACAGTTTGGAGCGTTGCTTTTCCTGAAAGTTTTGCCACCAAGCGCTTGAGAGAAAGAGTGGACATAACATTAGTTTAGGTTGAAAAACTGAGTTAATACTTGGAGCGAAAGCTTACCGATGGTAAGTATTATAAACTATTTTGTACTTAAACACAACTTACGCAAGGAAGACCTGATACCGTGTCTACAATGCTTAATCTTATACCAAATTATTAAAAGTCAAAGCGAACTGTAGGGATAGGCCATTTCCTTGTCCTACTCCCCGCGCCGGACAAGGCATTGCCCTGTCCCAACCGATGTTCACATACAATATATCTGTATCACTACTTTTCATAATAGAAGTTACTTGTACTACTTTTCATCCAAAGCTTCTATCCCCGACCATCCTTCAGGCACTCCATACATTCCATTCTTTAGAGAGCGCTGGCAGTAAATTGCTGCTAACTTATCTTGAGGATTTTTTCCGCAAATCTTACTGAATGATTTTTGCGCTTCAGTAAAGTTTTTCTCGAAATAAAGCTCCAGACCTTTTTGAAATTCAGCAGCAGTTCCCTGTTTTAGTTGAACGCTTTGTTCTGTTTCTGCATCATAAATTTCAAACACCGACACGGCTGATTTTTTGCCTTTTACTGTGACTCGATCGACAAATCGGCACATATATTTTTCTCGATCGCCCAAACGGTCTAAAATTGAGTCACTAACTAGAATTCCCGCCCCGTAAACCTTCGTCAATCCTTCCAAACGAGACGCGAGATTCACCGCATCAGCAATCACTGTACTTTCCATCCGTTCTTGCTCCCCAATCGTACCCAACATTAAAGTACCTGCGTGCAAGCCGATGCCGATCGTAATCGCTGGGTAATTGCTGAGTTGTCGTTGGTGGTTGTAAACCATAACTTGTTTTTGCATTTCCACCGCCGCGCGAACAGCATCATCTGCAGACTCAGGAAATAGTGCCATAATCGCATCGCCAATATATTTATCGATGAAACCTTGGTGAGCACGAATCACCGGACTCACTTGGCTGAGGTAGCTGTTAAGAAAACTAAAGTTTTCTTGGGGAGTCATCCCTTCTGAGATAGTCGTAAAGGATCGAATGTCAGAAAATAAAACTGTCATTTCTTTCTGAATTTGATCGCCTAGTCGGACATCAATAATACTTTCGTGTCCCAAAAAGCGCAAAAAGTCATGGGGGACAAATCTACCGTAAGCTGCATTGATTTTTGCCAGACGTATGTGAGTTTTGATTCTGGTTAGCAATTCATTTTTGACAAAGGGTTTAGTTAAAAAATCATTGGCTCCTGCATTGAAACCTTGCACTAAGTCAGATACTTGATTTTTGGCGGTTAGCATCACAATTGGCACTTCTATAGCGGTGAATTTCTCCCGGATTTTCTCGCAAACTTCGTAACCAGTCATCCGCGGCATCATCAGATCTAGCAAAATTAGATCCGGCTTGTAGCCTCTGTCTAGAAGGGCTAAAGCTTCTCTACCGCTGCTAGCTTTGGCGAGCGTATATTTTTCCAGAAGTAAATTATTAGCCAATACCTGAATATTCACAGGTTCGTCATCTACAATCAAGATTTTCAGCCCACTGTTTTCTTGGCTTTCTTTCTCATCGATTAAACTGTTGTTATTAAAAATTTGTGCGACAGTTGCATTAGTTATTAACTTGCGATCGTTGGTTCTTGAAACTAAAGATGGTCTAACCGTTGCTGGAAAATGCTTGCAGTCAACATACTGATTTTGAGATACTGGCAAACTAAAGGTAAACTGCGAACCAATACCTACTTTTGAAGATACCTGAATTTCGCCACCGTGTAGCTCGACTAACTTCTTTGTAACTGCCAAACCTAACCCTGTTCCTCCATATTCTCTAGCAGTGGAACCGTCTGCTTGTTCAAAAGATTTAAAAATTTTTTCTAATTTATCTTCAGCAATCCCAATACCAGTATCGGATACCGTAATTTGCAGTTTTGACCTGAGAATTAAAGATTGAAGCTGGCTTGTTACTGAACTTTCTTTGTCGCCTAGCTGCGGGGATTCCAAGCTAATCGCATTCGCGGAAATTTCAACTCTGCCGCTTTCGGTAAATTTAATCGCATTTCCGATTAAGTTATAAAGAACTTGTTGCACGCGATTTTCATCTGCATCTACGAGGGGGATGTCGGGACTGACTGAATTAATCAACTGCAAATTTTTTGTACCAATTAGAGGTTGAGAAAGAGTTACCACAATATCGACAATTTCTCGGATGCCGACAGGCTTGATTTGCAGTTCAATATTTTTGTGTCTCAGCTTCGAGAAATCCAGAATGTCGTTGATGAGATTGGACAGTCTTCTGCCGCTAGATGCAATAATTTCTAGATTGGAAATAGTCTGTTCTGGCAATTGTCCTGTAGCACCGTCGATCAAAGATTCAGTTAAACCGATAATGCCGTTAAGCGGGGTGCGGAGTTCGTGAGAAGTGTTGGCTAAAAATTCGTCTTTGAGTTTGTCAAGTCGCTGCAATTGGGCATTTTGATGCTCTAATCTTGTGAAAGATACTTCTAATTGACTGGCCATGCTGTTGAAAGCATTAGCTAATTTTCCGAGTTCGTTTGATGCCGCAATATTTACCCGATTTTCAAACATTCCGCTACTCATTTTAGTAGCAGCAGATGTTAGGGATTCCAAAGGATGTGTAATCGATCGAGCAAAAGCCACTCCCAAGCCCACGGCGACGAGAGCGCTGGCGAGGGTAACTGCACCCATGACGTATATCAGCTTACGAACCGGAGCGTAAGCTTCCGCCGTAGGTAGCTCTACAACCACCATCCACTGAACCCTCCGCACGATCGCACCCGTGCCCATTACTTCTTCCCCGCGCAAGCCTCGATAAACAATCGGAGATTGAATCCCCGCAGCTAAAGCTAATTTGGATAACTCTCGCACAAACGATCGCTCTCTCAAATCTTGCAGTAAATATGGATTAATCTTGCTTCCTGTTTCCGAAATCAGCACCGAGCGATGGTCGAGAACGTAGCTGTATCCCGTTTTTCCTACTTTAGTTCTGGAGGCAATTTGAGTTAAAAAATTGAGACTTACTCTGGCAAATAATACGCCAGCAATTTGATTTTTATTGTCGCGAACAGGCACTGCTAAGTTAACAACATTAACTGCTGTTTTTAGATCTACATCTACTGGACTAACATAATTTTGAGTTTGCCCAAATGTCTGCCAGAATACAGGTGTTTCTCCCGAAATTCCTGCTAAACTCAAGCTAGAGATAGAGAATGATTCGTAAGGCGACATCGCCTGTACGACTTGACCTTTACTGTTAAAAATTCCGACCACTTCGTAGGCGCTGTTGCTGTTGACCAATCCTTCGAGAATGCTGCGCTGAGTTTCAGCATTAAATTCTGTTAAACCGCGCAATTCTGACAAAAAATTGAGTTGGCGCTGCAAGCTATCTAGATAAGCGCTAATTTGGACAGCAGCAGCTTGCGATCGTTCGTACTGAAGCTGTTTTGTCTGTTCTATTTGTCCCCGAAAGCTGAGGTAAGCTAAGGTACTTCCAGCCATCAATACGCTTGCCACAACAATCGAGACAAAACCGTAACGCAGTTGATTGGCAATTGATGACATTTGATTCTGCCAGTTAACAGTTTGAACTCACTCTATAGGATACACCAAATTGCACCTTTTAAGACTGGCGGAATAGCCATCACTAATTTATTGTTACCTTTGCCTAAGTTAGGAATTTATAGATCTAATTTTTGTTTCCAAATAACATCTTCAATCCAAATGCGATCGGGAAGCAGTCCCAACCGAAAGAAAATTTCAGCAATCCGCTGCTGTTCTTCAACTGCCCTGTCCTGAATTGGCAGCACATCGTAGCGACGGCTTTTAGTTAACATGATAGCTGTGGTTATTTTCATCCCCGTTCTAGCGCTGATAAATTTCGCTGCTGGCTCGGGATTCTTCGTTATCCAAGTAGCCATCTGTCGCGTTTCTCCCATCACTATTTTAACAATATTAGGAAAGTCGCTAGCAAAAGAGCGACTTGCCAAATAGAAGTTTCTATCATTCATCAGCCCGTCGCTGTTAGTCAAGAAATGAACAGGGATAGTTTCCTGTAACTGAGCTAGAAACGGCTGCCAAATCGCCCAAGCATCAACCTCGCCTCTCACAAATGCTTCCTGAGCTTTTGGTGGAGACAAATCGACGAATTGGGCATCTTTTAACTGCAAGCCGCCTTGAGTTAAGGCGCGAATTAACAAATAGTGACCTGCGGTTTTCTGAGTGGCTGCTATTTTCTTGCCTTTGAGATCCGCTAGAGTCCGAATTGGAGAATCTTGAGGAACTATGATGCCAATGCTTCCAGGTAAAGCGGAATCATTAGCAATATAAACAAAAGGTAAGCCGTCTGATTGGGCAAAAATTGGCGGCGCAACTCCTGCATAACCCAGATCAATTTTTCCTTTTCCTATTGCTTCTAAAATTGGCGGCCCAGCAGCAAATTCTGTCCATTCTACAGACCACCCAATTTTTGCTAAACGGGTTTCCAAAGAGCTTTTAGCTTTGAGATAAAACAGCGCTCCGAAACGTTGATGTCCGATTCTTACAACTCTTGTTAAGTTTGAGGGTGCATTTTGGGTTTTTGCTGTAGAGTTATTTATTATTTGTGATTTGCAACTGGCCACAGCTAAACTCAAGCAAAAAACGAGCGTTAATAGCAGCGTATATCCCCAACGAAAATGCCTTTTAATAAAATTTTGACTGGAAAGCGATAATTTAAACCTAGTCTTTCTGTGGCTCATAAAATATCGGATAAGTAGGTTTTGCCGGATGAAACTCTGGCAGATGTTTTTTACAGGATTTATATTATGTCCGCTTACTTCCTGCTGTTAAAAAAAACTCGAATTAAAAATAAAATTTTAGCTGTCTGTCCCGGAAATTAGTCGCAAAATTAAGGTATATTATAGCAGATTTCAAGAAAGTAAGATTTGCTATGGCTGACTCTATTGCTCGCCGCTTGGAACAATACACGGTAAAACGATCGCACGAAGTTTTAATCGTCAAGGCCGAAATTGACGGCGAGTTCGATGAAATTGCTATTTTTAAAGGCTTTTCTAGCTCCCTGACGCGATCGACCGCTTTCGATCCAGAGGTTCCTGTTTTGCCGGAGGAAGCAAAAATTGTCAGTGTCGATCGTGTGGAGAGCCCCTACAATCCAAATAACCCCCGCTATCTTCAGCAGGGGTTATCTTGGGAAACAATGCAATCTCTATTGTCCGAGGCGGGAGTTTAGCAAAACATTAGGGACATAACCGAGCAAAACATTAGGGACACAACAATGTTGTGTCCCTACTACAAAAGCACTATGTCCTTAACCTTAGAGCTAGAGCGTGCCGCCGGCAGCTTGGAAACGAGCTCTCGCGCGTTTGATTGCTTGCTTGGCTTGAATTTGCTCTTGCAAAGTGCCGCTAGTAGCCTTGTCCAAACGAGCTTCTGCTTCGGTGTAAGCAGTACGAGCAGCTTCTTTATCAATGGTTTCGCCTTTTTCAGCGCCGTTGACAAGAATAGTAACTTTGTTTTCTTGGATTTCTGCAAAGCCACCCATCAGAGCAATAGACACCCATTCCTTGCCGGGACGGACGCGCATCACTCCGGTATCCAAAGCTGTCAACATTGGAGCGTGACCGCTCAAGATACCCAGTTGGCCTGTGGTGCTCGGCAGAATTACTTCTTCAGCATTAGAATCCCAAACAGTTTTGTCTGGGGCCACTACGCGCACATTTAATGTCATAAATTGTCCTTAGTCATTAGTCATTAGTCAGCAGTCAGCAGTCAGCAGTCATTAGTAATTAGTCATTAGTCAGTCGTCGCCTATCATCAGTCACTTAGTTGTTAACTGTTAACTTTTAACTGTTAACAACTAATGACCAATGACCAATGACTAATGACTAATGACTAATGACTAATGACTAAAATTACTTGGCGTCAGCTTTCATTTTTTCAGCTTTGGCGATCGCCTCGCTAATGTCGCCCACCAAATAGAATGCTTGTTCTGGTAACTCATCAAGTTCACCAGCCAAAATCATCTGGAAGCCCTTAATGGTGTCTGCCAGCTTGACGTACTTGCCGGGGGAACCGGTGAACACTTCAGCTACAAAGAACGGTTGAGACAAGAACCGTTCAATTTTGCGAGCGCGAGAAACGGTCAAGCGGTCATCTTCCGACAGCTCGTCCAAGCCCAAAATTGCAATAATGTCTTGCAATTCCTTATAGCGTTGCAGAGTTGACTGCACCTGACGAGCAACACCATAGTGCTCTTCGCCGACAACGCTAACTTGCAACATCGTAGACGTAGAATCCAGCGGGTCAACAGCCGGATAAATGCCCTTCGCAGCCAAACCGCGAGACAACACAGTTGTAGCGTCCAAGTGAGCAAAAGTCGTAGCCGGTGCGGGGTCAGTCAAGTCATCCGCAGGTACGTACACAGCTTGAACCGAAGTAATGGAACCTTCGGTAGTCGAAGTAATCCGTTCTTGCAAGTCGCCCATGTCTGTACCGAGAGTCGGCTGATATCCCACAGCCGAAGGCATCCGACCCAACAGAGCCGATACCTCAGAGCCCGCTTGCACGAACCGGAAGATATTGTCAATGAACAGCAGCACGTCTTGCTTGCTGACATCACGGAAGTATTCGGCCATCGCCAGAGCCGACAGGCCCACGCGCATCCGAGCACCAGGTGGCTCGTTCATTTGACCGTAAACCAGAGCAATTTTTGATTTGCTGCGGTCTTCTTCGTTAATAACCCCCGACTCGATCATTTCTTTGTAGAGGTCATTACCTTCGCGGGTGCGCTCGCCCACACCACCGAACACGGACACGCCGCCGTGAGCCTTGGCGATGTTGTTCACGAGTTCCATCATAATCACGGTTTTTCCGACGCCTGCGCCGCCGAACAAACCGATTTTGCCGCCACGACGGTAGGGTGCCAGCAGGTCAATCACCTTGATCCCGGTTTCAAACACCGAAGGCTTGGTTTCCAGTTCGGTGAAAGCCGGCGGGTTGCGGTGGATGGGCATACTTTCGGAAGTATTGACCGGGCCGAGGTTGTCTACGGGTTGACCGATGACGTTAAAAATGCGGCCGAGAGTTGGGATTCCGACGGGAACTTGGATTGCTTCCCCGGTATCTACTACTTCCATGCCACGCACCAAGCCGTCGGTGGTACTCATGGAAACTGCACGCACTTGGCTGTCTCCGAGCAGTTGTTGAACTTCGCAGGTAACGGCAACGTCTTGACCTGCTTCGTTTTTGCCGGAAATTGTGAGAGCGTTATAGATTTGGGGCAGTTTGCCGCCTGGGAATTTTACGTCTACAACCGGCCCAATGATTTGGGTGATGTAGCCTACGTTCGTTTTTGTTGCGGTGGATACCATGAATAGTGCCTTTGTTAGGATGCTATTTTTCCCGTTATGGAAAAAGTCTTAACATTTAGAAATGCTATTCCTCAGATTACCACTGAACAGACGCACTATTTAGATTTGTATGGGGTTGGTTAAGAGTCATTTTTATGGTTACTGCCCTCGCTTTTTTTTCCTGCGAGCTGCAGCCAAAGCCCCGATCCCCAGGATAGTCCCGAATACTGTGACTGGTTCGGGGACTGGTTCGGGGACTGGTTCGGGGTCAGGTTCGGGGACTGGTTCGGGGACTGGTTCGGGGACTAACTTAGCCGACACGGTGAAGTCCTTGAAGTCAAGCTCGGTTCCTGGTTTGGCATCGTCGAAGGATATTTGTGTGCCATTAGCCAGTTGGGCCATTGTGAGGGATGAAAATTGCTCTGGGCCTTTACCGCCGTTGATGTTTGTAAATGAGTCGCTGGAGTTGTAGTCGAGGCTAATGTCACCAAACACAGCAAGCTGACATCCCGCTACCAGACATTCATCTCTTCGGAACTGGGTGCCAGCGGCCCGCCATTGGGAGCTGTTCATGAAGGTGCTTGACGAGACGTATTGCGCGAGAGGGTTGCCACTGCCGGTGTCGCTCCACAGCAGCAGGGCATAAATTTGATCCTTCAAAAATCTGAAGTTTTGGGTGATGGAGCCGTTTTCGGAGGTGACTGCGTTGCCGAAGGTTCCTTTCCAGTTGTTGGCAGAGCCGTTATCTGAGGGTTTAGTCTCGTAAAACAGTCTGGCGATGTTGGTGTAGCCATTGTTTCCTGATTGAGCTTGGGCCACCCACAAGCTGGACTGGTAAGGGCTGTGAGATTGGTCGAAGGTAAAGTTTATATCGGCATCTTGATCGAACTGGATGCCGCCAGTGCCAAACATGAAAGCTCGGACGGGCGTGCAGATGCTGAGCAACATTGTGGTTGCCAAGCTGGCGACTGTAAAAGATGTTTTTTTGACTAGCGTTAAGGTAGTCATAACCCTGATTCCTCCAGTATTATTAGGTAGTAAGGTCCAAAATGCCCTAAATGCCATGTTGCCGTGACGCGAATAGACAATCGCGAGCCTGCGATATTTAGGGCGATCGTCAAACCTAAAGAAGAGGCTCCACACCAGTGAATCTACATACAGATCTCACTTAAGGGTGTTTTGGAGTAAATGAGTGCTTCTTCTAAGAGTTTTCACTGACACCAGACTCGCATAGTTTAATCTGTCAGAGCAAGATTTTCATCCTGCCTAGACTTCCAACCTACTACATTTACTTCGTTTCGGTAACAGTCTCAAGATGAGTGCAAGACTTGCAAATATTGGCTTTCATCAAAAATATATAAAAATCTTACTAGAGCTTTATAAAGTTTTGGTAAAGTTTATCCATAAAATATAAAGTTTTTGAGAGAAAGTCGGCTGTTCGGTTCGTTGTTCCTGAAAGCAGCGTGCTGCAAGCTGCTCGGCCGATGCAGAAAGAAGTGGGGACGACCGCGAGTAGGGATTTGAGCGAGTTTTTTGCCACTCTAAGCAAGCTTTATAACAGGCGATCGGTACTTACGTACTTTTGACTCAAATTCCTAGTTTTTTAAACCCCTAACCCTCGCATTCCGCGCTATATTTTCACCAACAGTCCCGGACGCATTAACCCGGTTTTTTAAGGTAATTGGGTCAGGAAAGCAGTGAAAGTCAATCGATTTTAGATTTTAGATTTTAGATTTTAGAATTGAACCCTTGATCCCACGGATAAATTCGGGGGGCAAGTTTCATCGGATACAGGTTTTTTATTTCTGGGTTTTGAGTCTGCGAAGGAATGAATCCGGGGGCTTGTATCCTGGATGTTTTCGGTCAAAAAAAGAAACCAAGTTTCATTTCCCGCGCCTGACTCCTAGTCAAAAAACTGTTTTTACGTAAATCATAGTAATTAAAAACATACATTTCCTGTTTCAGTCCTAATTATTCGGCAAGCAAAAATAGACTGCTCCTATTGACATGAGGAATTTTTATGAGTAAAAATAGGATAGATAAATACGATCGCACTTTAAGCACAATCTTTAAACACAATGACACCCAACAAACTACATTTGCTCGGATGGTTATTCATTGTTAGCTGGCTGAGTGCAGCGGCGGGTTCGGCAAACGCGCAACCCATCGCCCCGGCACCGGATGGCACTAACACAGTTGTTACTCCCAACGGCAACCGCTACGACATTTCCGGGGGGTCTTTCAGCGGAGATAAGGGTAATCTTTTTCACAGTTTTACTCAGTTTGGCCTCAGCGAGGCTCAAACGGCTAACTTTCTGACAAATCCGAATATTCAAAATATTTTGGGAAGGATTACTGGGGGTAATCCTTCTTTAATAAATGGCTTAATTCAAGTTACGGGCGGGAATTCCAATTTATTCTTGATGAATCCTGCTGGCATAATTTTCGGGCCGAATGCCAGTCTGAACGTGCCTGGATCTTTTAATGCTACTACGGCGACAGGGATTGGTTTTGGGAACAATCAGTGGTTTAGTGCGATCGGCAATAACAATTGGGCAACTTTAATCGGGACACCGAATAGTTTTGCTTTTACAAATTTGCCAGGGGGAAGCATTGTTAATGCAGGCAATCTGACGGTGGCACCAGGTCAAAGTTTAAGTTTTATCGGCGGTACAGTTGTCAATACGGGTCAGGTAAATGCGCCTAGCGGCAATATTCTCATCAGCGCCGTACCGGGTAACAATTTGGTGCGAATTAGTCAAGCTGGAAATTTATTGAGTTTGGATATTCAGCCGACAGCAAATCAAAGTTCTCTGCCAAACAATTGGACGCAGCCAGTGTTATCTTTGCCGGAGTTGCTGACTGGACAAGGTGTGGCACAGGCGACGGGTTTGACGGTAAATCCCAATGGGGAAGTTGTGTTGACGGGGAATGCTGCTGTGCCGGTAACTGCGGGAACTACGATCGCATCCGGCAGTCTCAACGTCTCTGGCAACACTGGCGGTACTGTAAATATTTTAGGCGACAAAGTAGGAGTTATTGCGGGCAATATCGATGCTTCTGGGATTAACGGCGGCGGTAATATACTGATTGGCGGAGATTATCAGGGTTTGGGGACTGTGCCCAATGCTTTGCGGACTCTTGTTAGCAGCGACTCGACGATTAATGCTGATGCTGTTAGTAATGGGAATGGCGGGCGAGTCATAGTTTGGGCTGATGAAACTACTCGCTTTAATGGCAATATTACGGCCAGAGGTGGCTTATTTTCTGGGAATGGCGGCTTTGCGGAAGTGTCGGGTAAGCAATCGCTGGATTTTCAAGGATTGGTTGATTTGCGATCGACCTTTGGGATTGCTGGAACGTTACTGTTAGATCCTACTGATATCACTATTAGTACAGGTGCGGATGCAAACGGTACATTCACGGCAGGAGTATTTGCTTCCTCTGTGGCTACTTCTACAATCAATAATGGGACGCTGCAAAATCAACTAAATTTGGGAAATGTCACTATTTCTACTGCCTCGACTGCTCCGAGTACAGGTAATATTACAGTTAGTGCTCCCGTTACTTGGAATAATAGTAATTCTCTGACGCTGAATGCTAATAATAATATTAATGTTAGTTTGGGGGCCGATATCACAACTCAGGGAGGCAATGTCACTCTGAATGCTGATAGTGATAATTCAAACGGTGGTAATCTGACGCTCAATTCGACGATTAATACAAACGGGGGCAGTTTCCAGGGTATTGGTCGAGGGAATGGTTCCAATGGAAATGGAATCGTTCTTGGTGGCACAATTAATGCCGGAGGTGGGAACATTAACTTGGACGGCAGCGGAGCAAACGTGACATTCGGAACCAGTAACGGTATTATTATAAATAACGCCATAGTACAAACTACTGGAAGTGGAAATATTACTGTCAAGGGAACTGGCCAGAACGGGACATTAGTCGGAAATGAAGGTATTGTTGTTACAGGCGGCTCTCAGGTGACTTCAACCAATGGAAATATCACCCTGACAGGCATAGGTATAGGTAACGGAACTAAAAGCGGCAACTACGGGATTAACATTAATACCAGCACAGTAGAATCGATCGGGACAGGGAGTATTACTTTCAACGGGACAGGGGGAAATGGGACTGATTATAATCAAGGGATATCTATTACCACGAGTGCAGTGCAATCGGCTGGGGGAAAAGTCAACCTGACTGGTACAGGTGCTGGAACTGGAAGCTACAACTTCGGCGTTTTCCTCCCAGGGGACGCTACAGTCCAGTCAACTGCGGGGGGGGGGACTGTCACCATCACCGGGACAGGGGGAAATGGGACTGATTATAATCAAGGGATAAGGATTAATGATACTGGTATCGTAAAATCGCAGAATGGAGATATCACCCTGACTGGAACAGGCAAGGGGAGCCTTGGGGAGAACACGGGTATTACGGTGCGAGGGGTGGTGGAGTCCATAGGCACCGGGAATCTGACTCTAATCGGTGTGGGCGGCAATGGAACTAATAGCAATCAAGGGATATCCCTTGCGGGCGCCACAGTCCAAGCTTCCTCTGGAAATGTCAGTCTGACTGGTACTGGTGGTGGGACTGGGACTTTGAACCACGGTATATATGTAGATAGTGTTCCTGCTCCCCCAACCCCAACCCCAGCCCCTCCAACAATAATCCAAACCTCAATCCAAACCGCAGACCTGGGAAAGGTGACTTTGACGGGGACGGGCAGTGCAGGGACGGGGGCTAATTCCGGGATCTATTTCAACTCAGGCACGGTAGGCTCCAATAATGGAGATATTGCTTTAAGCGGTACCAGTGTAGGGACATCAATTAACAACGACGGCATTAACTTCGACATCGGCGGACCGATCGCGGTGCAAGCTACGGGAACAGGCAATATTAGCCTCACGGGAAAGGCTAACACCAATGCCCTTGCAATTAACCTCATCGGCGGTGTGATTGATGCGGTTAATGGCGACAATGTTACTTTGACGGGCGATTCAATTCAACTATCAGCACAAAGTCAAGTTAAGGGTATTGGGACTATCCAGTTGCAACCGCTTACTCCCAGTTTAGGTATTAATGTTGGTGGTACTAGCAAGGACGACCCCCGTTTGAATCTCAGCAGTGATGAACTCACGTCTCCTATATTAAAGGGGTTTTCCCAACTCATTATCGGACGGGCGGATGGGACAGGGGCGATCGCAATTGACCCCGCTGGCGTTACTTTTAATTTCCCCGTCACGATGCAAGCTCCCACCATTGCAGTCGATGGAAACATTACAGGCGAAAAGGACGCTTCAATTACTTTTAATGCTCCAACGACTAACTTAAACGAAAATATTCTCACCAACGAAAAGAAGATTGACTTTGGTGGCAAAGTCTCTCTCGGTACGGGTTCTAATGTCACTCTCAATACTGGGTTAACGGGTGCAGGCGACATTAATTTTGGGGGAACGGTTGACGGCGATGGCAACCTAGTTTTGACTACGGGAACAGGCGTTATTAATGTCAACGGGCCGATTGGGGCGCCTGTGCCATTGCGTTCCCTGAAAATAGAAAATTCTCTCAATGTTACCAGTCCGAACCCGATCGCAATTACAACTACAGGCGATATTATTGCGGGCGATATCACAAATCCCGGACGGGCAATCGCCCTTACCAGCACTAATGGCAATATTGATACGACTGCAGGGGCAATTGATACCACATCCAGTACCGGAAATGGTGGCCCGATTACACTGAGTGCCAACAATATTAATGCTAGTAATCTTAACTCCAGTTCCACTGCTGGCAATGGCGGAAAAATCACCCTCACAGGTCAAACAGGCAACATTTTTGCATACTCAGGAGTAGTTAATTCTAGTTCTAGTTCCGGTGCCGGTGGAGATATCGCGATCGCAACTCCCAATGAAGTTGGGATAAATAGCATTGATGCTAATGGATTGCCCCGTACTGGAAATATTACCATTAGCGGCAATGAGATTGGCTTTTCGGGAACAGGTTCCGCCCAGAGTAAAGGCACTTTTTCAATTCAGCCGTTTTCGCCGAATTTCGGCATTCGCTTCCAGGCTGGACTTCCTTTCGATCCGCAGGCGATCGATATAGGAGCACCGTTTTTATCCTCATTGCGTAATGGCTTTAGTGCCATTGTTTTCGGAGGGAAGACTACTACAGGCAATATCACTGTAGAGAATTTGCCTGTATCTTTTGCCGATCCTGTGACTTTCAATACTCAAGGCACTATTTTTGTCAATCCCAATCAATCGATTTCGGGAACTGATAATGCTTCAATTACTCTCAATGCTACAACTAATAACTTAAATGGCAATATTACTACCCAATCTCAAGATATCACAATTAACGGCAATACCTTAGTTGGAGATAGCGTCTTAGTCAGCAATGGCAATTCAGCAGGTAGCAATATTCTGTTTAACAATAACATTGATGGCACTGGCAATCTCACTTTAGAAACAGGTACTGGAAAAATTGAGGTTAAAGGTTTGATCGGCGACGCGACAGTATTAGGAAATCTCACCGTCAACAGTGCTGGTTCAACTACATTTAATGGTGTCAAGGCTACCAGTTTCACCACAAATCCTGGCGGCATAACTCAACTCAATGCCAATGTCACTACAATCGGGAGTCAAACTTATGGAGATGCAGTTACAATTGCCAAGAATCCGA
>NZ_JAUBVF010000061.1:0-11136 GCF_036705685.1 Microcoleus sp. AT3-A2 | reverse complement strand
CGGCAGCAGCGATTTAACTGTCAATGGGGGTACGGGTAATGTTACATTCAATGGTGCAGTTGGGAATCCAACAAATGTGATCGGCAATTTAAAAGCTAACTCTACAGGAACAACCGCATTTAATGAAACAGTCAATGCCGCGAGTTTGACGACTAATATTGACGGCACAACTCAACTCAATGCCAATGTCACTACAATCGGGAGTCAAACTTATGGAGATGCAGTTACAATTGCCAAGAATCCGATTCTTTTAGGTGACAGCATTACTTTCAATAATACTGTTGATGGTACCAGCGATTTGACTGTGAAGGCCGCTAGCGGTAATCTTACCTTCAAAAGTACGATCGGCGAAACAATTCCTCTCACAAGTTTAACTGCCAACAGCAAGATATCTTTAGGCGGGAATGTCACTACAACCGGCACTCAAACTTATGCAGATGCTGTGACTGTTGCTAATAATCCGATTCTCTCCGGCAGCGACTTTACTTTCAATAATACAGTTGACGTAGCTGGCAATCTGGGTATTGAGGCTGATAATGTTAATCTCAAAGGAACTGTAACAACCACCAATGACGGCACGCTCACAATCACCAATAAGGTAAATCTCAATATTGAGAATAACCTGAATTTAGACGGTGCATTTATTCAAAATGGCGGGGGAACTGTTGCGGTTAACGGAAATATCACCACAACTAATGATAACATTAGTTTTAGCGGTCCGGTGACATTAAAAGCTCCTGTAAATTTTACACTCGGAGATGCAACTATTGCTTTCGGTTCTACTTTATCGGCAGGTAGTAACCCGCTGAATTTAACAGCAGGTGAAATTGATTTTTCCGGGAATGTTTCTGGTACTGGTGCGTTAACGCTACAACCCGCCACAGCCGGACAAAATATTGTTGTTGGGGGAATTGATAACAATACTAGCGCTTTAGATTTGACTGCATCGGAAATTAGTTTTATTCAAAATGGATTTAGCTCGATCGCGATCGGGCGATCGGATAGCAGCGCTAATATTAGTATTCCCTATAATCTCACATTTTTAGACCCAGTAAATATTCAAACGGGAACTGGTACGATCGCACTTGATGGCACTCTTACTGGCAATGACAACAGCAGCATTGCTCTCAACGCTGCCACAATTAATTTGAATTATGGCATCAATACCAATAAAAATCCGATCGCTCTCAACGGCACTGTCACACTCGGCAACGATATTAATCTCCGTACCAGCGGCGGAGATATTAAGATAATTGGTGCGATAGACGGTAATCATTTGTTGAACTTAGATGGGGCTACAGGCAATGTGCTGGTACAAGGAAATATCGGAGGAACAGCACCACTTTCTGTTTTGAATGTTACGGCAACGCAGGCGGAATTCACTAACGGTAATATTGCGAGCAATTCTGGTTTTAATATTGCTGCTGCCAGCACTAAGTTGGGTGGCAATGTTACTACTAATAATGGCAATATCAATATTAACGGTGTTCTCGGGTTGACGCAAGATGCGAGATTTAGTACAGCCGGGGGGAATATTGCCTTTGGAGGTGCGATCGACAGTGACAGCATTAATGCCCGCAACTTAACTCTAGCCTCCGGTAGTGGCAGCATCACTTTTAACGGTGCGGTGGGGGCTACCAGCAAGTTAGGAAATCTTGCGATCGAAAATGCTGGCAATGTGACAGGAAACTCGACAATTAACGCGCAACAATTGACAGCACTAAACACAGAAAAAGTCAACTTATCGGGAGATGTCACCGCCGGCAAAGTCGATATTACTGCCAAGGGCGATATAAGTGTCAAAAATATTACTACTAATGGCGGAGAAATTCTCTTTACAAGCGGTAATAACTTCACAGCAGGCAATTTGAATACATCGGCAAACAGTGGCGGCAACATAACTGTTAAGGCGATAACTTCAATTACCACCGGACAAATTAACTCTAGCGGTATACTCGGAAATGCCGGCAATGTGTTCTTAGATCCGATCGGCGATATTCAAGTAGAGTTTATCAATGCCCAAGGCGGCACTAGCGGTAACGGCGGCGATGTCACAGCAATAACAGGTAATTTTTTCCGCGCTACGGGTACTTTTTCAACACCACTGTCGCCGACGGGATTTGCTAGCATTTCTACTGCTGGCGGGGCCGGTGGTGGCAAAATTACAATTGTGCACGCTGGGGGAGATGGAGGGACGCCGATTCAACCATTTGTGGTGGGGAATGCTGCTAGCAACGGTACGGCGGGTGCAATTACAACGGGACAATCTAGCATTACATCGCAGTCGTTTCCGCGTTCTAGTAGTGTTGGTAATATTGTGTTTTCGACTGATGATGCGATCGATCCGACGCCAACACCAACTCCAACTCTGGTAGTAACTCCGACTCCCACTCCGAGTGAAACTCCAACTCCGGTAGTAACTCCGACTCCCACTCCGAGTGAAACTCCAACTCCGGTAGTAACTCCGACTCCCACTCCGAGTGAAACTCCAACTCCGGTAGTAACTCCGACTCCCACTCCAAGTGTCACTCCCACTCCAGTTGTCACTCCAACTCCCACTCCAGTTGTCACTCCAACTCCCACTCCAGTTGTCACTCCAACTCCGGTAGTAACTCCAACTCCCACTCCGAGTGAAACTCCCAATCCGCTAGTAACTCCAACTCCAACTCCGAGTGAAATTCCCAATCCGCTAGTAACTCCAACTCCGACTCCGAGTGTCACTTCCACTCCCACTCCGAGTGTCATTCCCACTCCAAGTGTCACTCCCACTCCGACTCCGAGTGTCATTCCTACTCCGCTGGTAACTCCAACTCCGACTCCGAGTGTCGCTCCCACTCCGACTCCGAGTGTCATTCCCACTCCGCTGGTAACTCCAACTCCGACTCCGAGTGTCATTCCCACTCCGCTGGTAACTCCAACTCTGCTGGTAACTCCAACTCCGATCGCTCCTACGGAAATACAAGTGCCAGCACCTGTGACAGCACCAAAATCGCCCACAGCTGCAGATACACCCGCACCGCAAGGAGAACCTTCAACCCCTGATTCAGAAGACTTTCAACCCCCGAAAACTCCACCGCGAGACAATCCCGGTGTTCCTGCTGCCGATCGAGTTTTAACCATCGATCAAAGTATCACCAGTAAATTACCCAGCGACTTCGTACCACCCTCACCAGCACCACAACAAGCGCCAACAGTCAACCCTACTTCTAATTTAGTTCTGGGATATGTTCCGTCTCCCGATCGACTTTTTGAAGGTAACGATATCCAGAAAACAATCTGGGGAATCGAAGAAATGAGGAATCAAGAATTTGGAGAATACTTGCGGGTAAAAGCCAACATCCCAGAGGAAAAAACCTTGATTTCGACATTCCAAGAAACTTTACGAAATATCGAACAGCAAACCGGCAGGCGGTCTGGTATTATCTACATAGTCTCGCGAGAAGATCGATTGGAACTAATTTTAGTTCCTCCCGTGGGGCGACCGATTCACTACAGCGTCCCCGAAGCCAACAGAGCAGCTCTTTTCCCCACCGTCCAAGAGTTCCGAAATGAAATCACCAATCCCGCGAAACGCGATACTACCAGTTATCTAGCCTCCGCCCAGCAGCTATATAAATGGGCGATCGCACCCCTAGAAAAAGACTTACAAAACTTAGGAATTCAGACTTTGTTAGTGTCAGTCGATCCCGGATTGCGGAGCCTGCCCTTTGCCGCTTTGCACGACGGTAAAGGCTTCTTGATTGAAAAATACAGTTTCAGCCTAATTCCAAGTTTTAGTTCGACTAATACCGATTATAAAGCTGTTAGAGACGCCACAGTGCTAGCAATGGGAAGGTCAGAATTTGTTGACCAACAGCCCTTGCCCAGTGTGCCGATCGAACTGCAGGCTATTTCGGCTCAGTGGCACAGCCCATCTTTCCTCAATTCTACTTTCACTTTAGATAATCTCAACTCGGAACACGCCAAGGGAGGATTTCGGATCGTTCACCTAGCAACTCACGCTGAATTCAAACCGGGAAAACCGAGCAATTCCTACATTCAAATGTGGAATTCCAAATTGCAGCTCGATCGCATGGAGAGTTTGAATTGGCGCAATCCGCAGGTAGACTTGTTAGTATTAAGTGCTTGTAGAACTGCTATGGGCGATCGGGAAGCAGAGTTAGGTTTTGGAGGTTTAGCAGTAAAATCCGGCGCGAAATCTGCTTTAGGGAGTTTGTGGTATGTTGACGATGGAGGCACTTTAGGGCTGATGAGCGAATTTTACCACCAGTTGCGAGGAACCACAACTAAGGCAGAAGCTTTGCAACTGACTCAACAAGCAATAATGTCCGGTAAAGTGCGATTGGAAAACGGACAGCTAGTAACAACAGGCGGCCAGTTAAATTTACCTGCTAATTTACAACAAACAAACCAAAACTTTTCTCATCCTTACTATTGGAGTAGTTTCACCATGATCGGAAGCCCTTGGTAAGCTGCCATATTTTATCCCAAATCCCGTTGAAAGATCGCGTTTATTCTTTAGTCCGCGCAGTCGGGCTTTAGTTGTGTAGTAGAGGTTTCAACCGCCGAACTCGCGAGAAAGTTCTATTTCTGCTTCATCACCACCAAAGTAATATCATCAAAAACCTTCTGAGCGCCAATATACTGCCGCACATCATCAATCACGGCTGCCCGAATCTCTTGGGCAGAGCGCTGACGATTTTCAACCACCACTTGCCACAACCTTTCTAATCCGTACTGCGCTTTATTAATATCGAAAGCTTCAGGAATTCCATCAGTATAAAGCACCACCACATCCCCAGGATTTAACTGCACTTCTGTTTGAGCAATAAAGTCGCCAATCTCTTCTACTAAGCCAATGGGAAAGCCTAAATCCATCGTGTCTATGCACTCCAATTTTCCATCAGCGCGCACCACAATCATTTCCTCATGTTGTCCGCTTAATTTCAGGACACCTCCGGCATAGTCTAAGATAGCTAGAGACATATTCCTAGAGGAGTCCATGCGCTGGAGATTATCATAAAGAGTCTGGTTGAGGACATCCAAAAACTTCACTGGATCTGTTTCCTTCATTTTCTGAAGCGTCCTGACAGCCGTTTGTGCCATAATCATCAACACGCCGCTTTCTAAACCATGTCCCGTGACATCGCCAATGGTAATTTTGACTTGACCATCCTGTTGCAATACGTCGTAGTAATCGCCGCCAACTTCGTCAGCAGGTTCCATAAAACCAGCTATTTCTAATCCTTCAATTGCTTCTAGTTCTGACTGTTTTGGCAAGACCATTTGTTGCAGTTGTTTGACAATATCGAGTTCTGCACTCATGCGAAGATTGTCTGCTTTTAACTTCTGATTGAGGGTGCTAATTTCTTGATTTGCTTGAGCTAGTTGAGCCGTGCGTTCTTGAACTTTATCTTCTAAGTTTTGATAGAGGCGAGCATTCTCGATCGAAATAGCTGCTTGGGAGGATAAGATTTTTAAGACTTCCAATCTATCTGGGGTAAACGCCCCGGTAGTCAGATTATTTTCCAGATACAGAATGCCGATTAGTTTGCCTTGATTAATAATAGGAGCGCATAAGACTGACTTAGGCAGATTTTTTATAATATAGGGTTCGCTAGTAAAAACACCCTCTTTCGTAGCCTCTGATAGCACTACATCTTCCTGAGTTCTCGCTACATATTTTATCATACCTACAGGAAGATTATCGCTGCATTCAATCGGAATACTTTGCCAAACTTCTACTTGTTCTTGATCAACTTCACCTCTAGCTTCAATAGTTAACTTATCCTTATTTGATAAGACAAGAAAGCCTTTTTGTGCTCCGCCATTTTCCAGTAAAATTGTCATTAACTTCTCTAACAACTTGTTGCTCGCAATTTCACCAGCCAGAACTTGGGAAGCTTTGATAACTGTGGAGAAATCTAAATCTGAACTTCCTCCACTTGTTGAGGAGGCTTTATCACTAACAGTCGTCTGCAAATCAGTTTGTTTATTTGCTAATTTCTTCGGCATTAACTGCGGATATTTCTGCTCTAAATCCTCTACTTTACGCTTAGCCCCCCAAATTTGGTAGCCATAATGCGCTTTTGTCATATAAAGTTTGGCAATTTCCTTTTTGCCTTTCCCTAGCCAGAATTTAGCTGCCAGTTCATTCCCTAAAGCTTCATTCTGAATATACTGATTTTCATGGGCTGAAGCGATCGCGCGATCGTACAAATCTAGTGCTTCTATTTCTTTACCAGAAAGTCGAGCGATTTCCGCCTCCACCAACAGGTATTTGTGCAAGAAGTTTTCAGGACAGTTATCTGCCCAAATTTTCATCTTCTGTTGATTGGCTTTTAAAATTTCCCCATATTCCTGCTGTTGCGAGTTGGTAGCAGTTGGATAAAGAGCAGTTAAAATTAAAGAATAGTACAGATAATGTTCGCCTTGGCTGGGTACACCGGAAAGAAAAACGAGAATTTTATCGCTAGTTCGGATTTTTTCTAAAGCATTTTCATAATCCCCATAGAGAAAGAAAATTTGGGCTTTAAAGATGTTATAGGGTGCTACACCAGTCATAAAGCCGTTTTCATTCCACATCTCGAGGCATTGATATTCATCAAAATCCTCATCACTAAAAGAAAATTTATCCAGAGTTAATCCCTGTAAATTTAAAATAAAATGCCGATATAATTGCTGAATCCCAGCAAAGACATTATTTTTGATTTGCTTAAGAAATTCAAGATGTTTGTTAGATTCTTCAAGAATGCTATCAAAACTTTCAGAACTTAGAACTCTTTGCAGAATCAAGTGGTAAGAATTGTAGCTAACATAAACATCTCCAGTTTCTACTCCGGCTAGGTAGCCTTTTCTAAGAAACGGAATTCCTTTTTTCAGATGGCTTCGCCAAGGATTAATCAAACCACCGAACATATTAAAAACTTTGCAAGCCAAATTTACATTATGAAACTTTTCGTTAAGCTTCATCGACAATAGACCAAATTCATAACCGACTTCATAGTCAACTAATCTCGCACCTGCCAAAAATCCCCAAAAAGCATATCCATGAGCCGATACATCTGAATTGCCGTTTTCCAGAGAAAGATTGACCATTTTTAATGAAATCAAAGCCAACAAATCTTGATCTACAAAATAAGCTGGTCCAGTAATGTTCATTAAGAGATTCATACAAGCTCTCATCTCTGGATCGATCATTTCTGGGGCATTAATTAGCTCAGAAATTTTGATGTGTTCCAGATTTGATCTGTATAACTCCAACTCTAAGTCAAGGGCAGAGAAAATTTCTGATTTGTCGGTTGTAGGCAAACTTAATCCCAAGGATTTCAACGCCTCCGAGCCAATACCAACCGCTTCTACAAATTTGCCTGTATTATCATACAAAACTAAACGAATATTCTGGATTTCTGCTCGTTCTAAATTAGATTTAACCTTAGTTAAAATTAAGTCAAATAACTCTTCTGCCTTGTCAAAATTACCGCATAGATATTCACATTCCGACCGTTCTCGATATAAACTAAATGTCAAATCATAATGCTCTTGCCAAGCATCTCCCGGCAACATCTCTATTCCTGTAGTAAAATATTGCTCTAAAGCAGCAGCATAAGCCGTTGAAGCTTTGGCTTTTTTCCCTGCCTCTAAGTTCAATCGTGCTAATTCCACCCGTTCCGGTTCATCAGTTATCAATTCCCAAGCTAAGTTTAAATGATCGACTATTTCAAAAATTTTTTCCGGTAGTTCTTCAGCAGATACATTGGCTAGCAACAGCCGCCCAATTTGAAGATGAACCGCTTTTTTTTGATTGTCATCAATCAGAGCATAAGCCGCTTGTTGTACCCGGTCATGCAGAAATTTATAATCTAGAATTAATAGATTTTCATCTAACTCTGATGTCGGCAAGATGAATCCGGTCTGAACTGCCGCAACTAGGTCGGGAAAAATTACCTCTTTTGGTTTTTCACTAACGATAGCAAGAGTGTTTAAGTAAAAAGAAGCACCTATACAAGATGCTAAACGTAAAACCTGCTGTGTGAGCGCCGGCAGTTTCTTTAACTTGTCTATCATCAATTCTACAACATTATCGGTAATATTTTGTGCCTCAATTTGGTCAATATTCCACTGCCAACTATGCTCCTGGACATCAAAATTTATCAGGTTTTCCGCGTAGAGGGTTTTGAGAAACTGATTGACAAAGAATGGATTACCACCTGTTTTCTTCATCACCAATTCTGTCAAGGGTTTTACCGCATCAGTGTCGCTATATAATGTATCGGCAAGCAGTCGGCTAATATTTTCTATGTCTAAAGGTGCTAAGGTAATATAATTGATAGTGGCTCCATCTTTGAGCAATCCATCAAGCGTCATCATTAAGAGGTGCGTTGGGCTAACTTCATTATCTCGATAAGCTCCAATTAAAAACAGATATTGCATATCTGCATCTGTCATCATCAGTTCAATTAACTTGAGTGTCGCGGAGTCTGCCCACTGTAAATCATCGAGAAATATGACTAAGGGATGCTCTTTTGTGCAAAAGGCTCGGATGAAGTTACTGAAGACAATATTAAACCGATTTTGCGACTCGCTTGCCCCTAATTCTGGCACGGGTGGTTGTTCGCCGACAATCAGTTCTACTTCGGGAATTACATCAATAATAACTTGACCGTTGACACCAAAAGCATCTCTAAGTTTTTCTCGCCATTGTTCAAGCTGTATTTCACTTTCCGTTAATAGTTGCCTCACTAATCCCTTAAAGGCGCTAACTACAGCGGAGTAAGGAATACTCTTTTGAAATTGGTCAAATTTGCCCGCCGTAAAATAGCCGCGCAGTCGGGTATTTGGTTTGTGAATTTCGGCTACTAGCGATGATTTGCCAATGCCAGAATAACCAGCCACCAACATCATCTCTATTTTGGATTTGGGAGTGTCCGCTACTCGCTCAAATGCTTTTAGTAGTGCTTCTACTTCCGCTTCTCGTCCGTAGAGCTTTTGGGGAATTTGAAACTGGTCGGAAATGTCTTGAGTCCCTAAAGAGAAATCAGATATATTTCCTGTGGTTTGTAACTGATGCAAACATTCGGCTAAATCTTTTTTGATTCCGAAACCACTTTGGTATCGCTCCTCAGCGGTTTTTGCCATCAGTTTCATTACAATCTCTGACAGAACCTGGGGAATTTGTGGATTAAATTTATGAGGAAAAATTGGCACTTTAGCAATATGACAATGCACTAACTCCAGGGCATCCGTGGTTTCAAAAGGAAGTTGTCCTGTCAGCAACTCATAAAAAGTGGCACCGAGAGAGTAAAAGTCGGTACGGTAATCTAGAGAACGATTCATTCTTCCTGTTTGTTCAGGTGAAATATAAGCTAAAGTACCTTCTAAGACGTTAGGATTTTTTAGGGTAGGATTTTCGCGGGTGAATTTAGTAGAAATACCAAAGTCTATAATTTTGAGTAGCCCAATTTCAGGGTTAAAAATAATATTTGCAGGGTTAATATCTTTGTGGATAATATTCGCAGCGTGAATACTGCTTAGAATTTCAGCCGTTTTAATAGCAATGCTCAGAAATTCCTCTAGGGGCAATACTCCCGTGCCTGATTCCCTACGCTCATCCATTAACTGTTTTAAAGATGACGCGCCAAAATCCTCAAGGATGATACACAGGGTCATCTGATAGGGTTTTAATTCATAAGCTTTAATTACTCCATCTAGATTCAGATTTCGGGTAATTTCATATTCCTGCTTATAGCGAACCAGTTCGGAAGCGGTAGGATAGTCTTCTTTGAGGAATTTAAGGATGACGGCTTGGTTGTCCTGTTGGCGGATGCCTCGATAAACGGTGGAGTTGGTACTTTCGTAGATTTGAGTGAGAACTTGGTAGCCGTTAATCTTAAGCATTTTTGATTTCTTTTGAGTAATGCGTAAAGGGAGTATTTCAACAATTAGTAAGATGAAATACTCCCCAAACTCTTGGCTTGAACACTTGAGTTGTTAAATATAGCGGACAAGGTAGTACGCTCAATCTTAAGGCTTTCCCTGCTTCGCCGATTTCACTCTATGCTTCTTTGCCTAACCTTCATCGCCCAGCGATAAGTTAAGCGATCGCGGTTTTGGCCAAGCATCATTCTCACCTATAATTTGCTGACGATGATACTCTTGGCTAAACTGCTGTTTGATAATTGCTTTGGCTGCTTGCATTCCTGCCATTGTGGTCGCTTCGACACACCCAGAATTAAAACTATTATCGACCCAATCGCCTGTTAGGTAGAGGTTATTAAACCCGCGAGGGCGATCGTCCCACCTGGAAGTATCGGCTTGAAGACGAAACTGGTAGCTACCGGGAACAGATAATACATAACGCTCTGAAGGAGTAATGTTAACACGCCAGAACTGCGAGTAAAAGCGTTGTTCTCCTTGCTCATCCTCTAAGTCTACAACCAAATTCCAATCTAGACCATGAGGATTGTCTTTAGTGGTAGCGTTAGGCCAGAGAGGGGCGATCTTCTGGTTGAGCCAGTCGATGGCTCGTCCGCTGATTTTCTGTTGTTGCTCTGCTGGGAAATTATACTGGCTAGGAGCGGGGATACCTGGATCTTCCATTACCCCTGTAAAGTAAGCAATGTTCTTAGGTGAACGATCCGAAGGCCAGTTTTCCCGTTCAATGAGGTCACTCATATCCGCATAAGTATCTAGGGGCTCAACGTAAGTACCCAGGACTGGACTATTCTGTGTCCATCCTAACTCTTTGAGTGTAGGTTTAAGCCATAGTTGTCCGCCTTGGGTAGTCACTGTCTGGAGAGACTTAACCATTTGCTGCCATTCTGTTTTGGCATTAATAAGTTCCTCGCAGATAAAGGGAAAAGCGCCGATGGAAATACCCAGCACTACAATGTCAAAATCTTCCCCGTGGTTGAGAGTAACTTTTTTTACGTCTGTCCAGGGAGTCCAGAAAGATTCTAGGTCAATCTGCTCTTCTTTGAGTTTTTCGCCTTCAACAATTTGATCGTAGAGGGGTTCGCTAGGCCAGGAGAGAAGATCCTTAACCGGAATCAGTGGGTTGTAACTGAGATCTTGCACCATTCTCAATAAGCCCTTGCATTCTGTACCAAAATGTGAAATAAAGGGCGTATAAACAAT
>NZ_JAUBVF010000139.1:0-2658 GCF_036705685.1 Microcoleus sp. AT3-A2 | reverse complement strand
TCCTTCTATCAACGGTTAATTTTTAACTTGAGATTAACAAAAAGCGCTCCTAGAAATAGGGGCGCTTTTTGTTTGGGAAAAATATTTTTACTGCGGGGATAGGAAGTATCGCAGCCGCCAAGGAAGTGAAATCGAGCTTATTTGAGACGGCAATTCGCGGAGATAAAAGTTCCCTCGCTTCTGGTAATTCCTGTTAGGCTGAATTGAGGTCGGCTTCTCGTGGGAGACTCACTCATGATAAATTCAAGTTTCTTTAAACATCACAATACATTCATAATTTTCTAGATCTAGAAATAGGTCAACTTGCAAAGTTCCTATTTGTTCAAATCCCTGTTTTTGGTGAAACATTAGGGAACGAGTATTAGCTATTGGCTGGGTAACAATAAACAGCGAAATAAATGAATTTGGAAAAACTTGATAAATTTCTTCATACATGAATCGAGCAACACCTCTACCCATGCAATCTAACTTTGTTGCTACTACTTGGAGATAAAAATGCCGCTCACTTGTGACTTTTTTCTTAAAACGCTCATCTTTCCAGATGATTTTATTCAACATTTCATCAGATATTTTGGGTTGTGATATAGCCACAAATCCCAGAATTTTCCCATCGGTTTTAGCTGACACAAAATATTTGCATGAATTATTTAAGCTTTGGACAATCTCATCTTCAGTAATTTGTGTTAGCAAAAACCCCCGCTCGATCGAGGTATTTTGACCGCGCGCATGAGAATTGTGAATATTGACGATCGCCTGTATGTCCTCTCGATCGGCTTCTCTAAAAGTTAGATATTCCATTGCATAGTGTGTAGGAACGCTGTCATACATTTGCGATTTTAACGCTCAGGTTTATCTATTCTAACAGCTAGATATAGAGCTCATACCAGATTTAGTTTTGTAAATATTTTAGGGGCGATCGCCTTCGGACAATATCATGACTGTAGGTATGTCTGCACTGGTGGGCGATCGCAAATAACTTCCAGATAGCGTGGTAGATACAGAGAAATCCTCAGAATCTTGTGACTTTTTCTTGACACCCAATAAAATATGCAGTAATTTAAGAAAAAATTTGAGTAAGTAAGATGATTGACTACCGAGATAACGAAAACTTGTCTTTTGAGGAATATTACGACTTCTTAAAAAGGAGCGATCTTGGTAGTCAGTATCCCAAAGAGCGTTTTGAAGAAAGGGTAAGGAAGCTGTTGACTACTCGCTCAGTCGCTGTTACCGCTAGGAATGATGAAGGGAAGCTAATCGGGGTAGCCTTTGGTATTACGGATTTTGTTTATTTCCTTTTTGTCACAGACCTGGGTGTGGACAGGTCTTATGCAAAACAAGGAATAGGAAGTGAATTATTGGTTCGCATCCGAGAGATGGTTGGTGGGGAAGATGATATTACGGTCGTTACAGTCGCACATGAAACCGCAATGGGTTTCTATGAGAAGTGTGGATATATATCTGAAAACTGTCTATTTTGGAAGCCTTGCAAACTTTGGAGTGAATTCAAAGTAATTTAGCTCAGCAAAGGGATGAGTTACTTTCCCTTGTTTAATTAAGCAAAGCATAAGTAATTGAATCCAGAGAAACTCGCTTCCCCACAATTCGGTAGCAACTTTCCTGTTTTTCAATGTACTGTTTTGTTATTAAAGCTGCTGTAGTCATATCGATTAAGTGCTAAGAAACTACTGCAAAATCTGTGTACCGCCGCATCCCAGGCTCGTGAAATGCCAACACAATATCTTCCTTGGGAACCCCTGCACGCACCAAATCCCTTGCAATCCCATCTTCTGTCCAGTCTTCCTCGATCCAGAATTTACCATCGCGAATCCGAACGTAAACAGTCAATCGATTTTAGATTTTAGATTTTAGATTGAAGAATAGGAGAATAAATGGCCGTTTTGTTCGTCGGTAATTAAGAATGTTTCGATGTCTGGTTGAGGATGGCGGTACAATTATAGATACTCGGTTAAAATATGCTCTATTACTTTGGGATACTCAGTTAGTTTATCAATTGCACTATTTTCTATACTATCGATCGACCTTTTTTCCCATCGCACTACGCGAATTGCGATCGCCTCAAATCCCTGATTCAGTAAAAGCTAGGTTCAAATCATCAATCAACCCCAATTGTTGGGCCCACTTTGTTAAGTAACCCCGATCCAAATTCTCTGATTGGACTTTCAGAATTCCCAAAACATCATTCCATTGTTTTTGAGACTGAGACTGTTGCCGCCACAGCAGTTTTGCCAACACAATATCTTCAGGAGAAGCAACCCAAAATTGTTCTACACCAGCTTCGTCAAGCGCTTCTAATCGTCGTCTCGCCATTTTTGAGCGATCGAATTCAGTATTAGAATTCAGCACAATATCAGCGTTCAATACTAAAGTCATGTGAGTGACGCTCAACACCATCCCTCTACCCTCTTGAATATCTTTTACCGAACCCGGAGGGCAGTAAAAACCAGCCGTTTCTAGTGCTTCAACTAATTGAAAAATATTGTCCCGGATTAATTCAATTACTAAATCTAAATCCCGTGTTGTTCTCGGGTCGCCATAGACAGAAGCGGCAACGCCTCCTGTAATCAGGGTAAGCTCATCTAATTTGGTATAAATTGTACTTGACTTTAAGGGCAAGATATGAATGAGTATCCAGTCAAT
>NZ_JAUBVF010000060.1:0-39808 GCF_036705685.1 Microcoleus sp. AT3-A2 | reverse complement strand
AGTTAGGAGTTGGGATTCAATCAACTCTCAGCAAAAGTTTTCATTATATCATAAAATTATTTTGCAAGAGGTCTATTGAGTCATCTGACGTTCCTGGTAATTGTTTATGGGTTATTGTATATCTCGCTTGTAGCTGAGTCTCGATCCCCCTAAATCCCCCTTAATAAGGGGAGTAGGGGTTGACTTTGAACGCTCCGGTTCCCCCCTTATTAAGGGGGAGTAGGGGGCAAGCTAAGGGGGGATCGAGGAGCTAGGGGGGAACGCGAGGAATGTAGAAGGAAGACAGCAAATCTCAAAGATTAAGACTGAAAAAAAGACTGAGGGCGGTTGGCTCGAATTTCAAAACTATTCACATAGCCCACCGGATCGCTCGGATCAAATGCCTTTTTATCAATGAAAAGTTCCGCAGGTTCCACCTGGTAATCCTCCTGGGGACAATCGATGCCCATTTCGGCAACAATCTTGCGGTAAAGGTCGGTTCTCCAAGCTTTTTTAGCTAATTCCTCAGCATTTTTTGGCACTTCTTTAATCTGTCCCCAGCGAGCGGCTTGAGTCATCAACCAAATACTCTGAGACTGCCACATAAATGTTGAATGATTTCCCGGTATTTGAGGCAAATTCTTAGGAATGCCATAGAAAATAGTTGCATCTTCCGATTGTATGGTGCGGTCTTTTTCGTCAAACCCTCCATAGTTGTAGTCGCCAACTATTGCCGGTCGCGTAAATTTGTCGATCGCCCCTTTTTTCGGTTTCGCCCCCGTAAACGATCGCCCAGTCAGCAGCGCCGATATTTCACTGCGATTTTCCGGCTTGCTGCAATACTGACAAGCTTCCACCATTGCCTTAACCAGCGAGTAATAAGTTTTCGGATTTTCCTCAATGAATGATTGCATTACTCCCAAAAGTCGATCGGGATGTCCCAGCCAAACTTCCTTGCCTTGAACGAAGGTAAAACCCACTCCCAAATTGCCTTGAATTGCCCGCGTATTCCAAGGTTCGGCTACCATGTAAGCCTGCATCGCGCCAATCCTGATATTAGTTACCATCTGTGGCGGCGGCACAATAATTACCCGAAATTCTTTGAACGGATCGACACCGGCAGCCGCCGATATGTAGCGGACAAAGTATTCGTAAATCGAAGAACTCAGAACAACTGCCCAAACCCTTTGTTCCGGCGGCTGACTGTCAAAAAAGGCTCGAAATTGTTTGCCAAATTCTTCCAAATTGCCGTTGTATTCGTGCCACGGGCGCAAACCGAAATCCCACATAGCTTTGTTCATCGTCATGGCGTTGCCGTGGCGGTGAATTGTCATTGCCGCGCACAGGGGTGCGTGCCGCGCTCCTTCGGCGCCAATTCGGGCGTTGGTGACGGCGCCGGATACGACTGGGGAGGCGTCGAGGCGGCCGAAGATTAGGCCGTCGCGGGAGGTTGCCCAGCTTGCTTCGCGGTTGAGTTGGACGTTTAAACCGTATTTGCGGAAAAAGCCTTTTTTCCAGGCAATCGCAAATGGTGCACAATCGTTAACCGGCACGTATCCTACGGTTAAATCGGGTTTTTCTAAGCTTCGGGAATCGACAACCGGCTTTACGGCTGAGGCTTCTTCTGTGAGTCCTTTTGCCGATCGATCCGCGCTAATTCCACAACTAGATAAAGCCATTCCCGCCGCCGCCGCTCCCATTCCTTGCAAAAACTCGCGGCGGTTCCATTCATTGGAAAACTTGTCACTCATATTTAATTTGACTAATGACTGTTAACTGTTGACTGTTGACTGTTGACTGTTGACTGTTGACTGTTGACTGTTGACTGTTGACTGTTGACTGTTAACTGTTGACAACTGACAACTGCTTTCCTAACAACTGCAAACTGCAAACTGACTAATGATTAATGACCGATCTATGCGTTACTAATTCCTGAATTTTGTCAACAGCAGCGTCGAGCAACAATCCAGTTATGCCAATTACAAACACCGCTAAAAATACTGAACTCAGATTCAAACGGCTCCACTCATCCCAGACAAAAAAGCCAATTCCCACGCCGCCTGTCAGCATTTCCACTGCCACAATCACCAGCCAAGCAATCCCCAAACTAATCCGCAAACCTGTAAAAATATATGGCAAACTTGCAGGCCAAATTATCTGGGTAATCCGCCTCCAGCGCGGCATTTCCAACACTCGCGCCACATCCAGATAATCCTTGGAAACGCTAGAAACTCCCAAAGCTGTGTTGATAATTGTCGGCCACAAAGACGTAATGAATATGACAAAAATTGCCGACGGATCTGCTAAATTAAAAATTGATAGAGCTATGGGCAGCCAAGCTAGCGGCGACACTGGTTTGAAGATTTGAATCAGCGGATTGAGCGCCATCATTGCTGGTTTCGACATCCCGATGAGAAATCCCACGGGAATCGCAACTGCTGCACCCAGAAAAAATCCCACCAACACCCTACGCAAACTTGCTAGCAGCAGCCAGCCAATGCCTAAATCTCCAGGCCCGCGCTGGTAAAATGGATGCAATATGTAATCTAAATTAGCGACTAACGCCTGATACGGAGTGGGAATCAAATCGCTTTTGAAGCTGGCAACAATCCACCACACACCAAGAATTCCCAAAAAACCAGCCGCCGGCAACAAAACTGCATCTCGGATGACAACGGGTTTTATACGCTTCCACGTTGCAACTCCTGCAACTGCGATCGCAGATAAATTAAGCTGTATGAACATTTCAAACTCCTTCAGAGTCAGGGCAGGTACAAGAATCTTGAACAATACCAACCTGAGACACTGACGAAGCCAAACTATCTTGTTCAGAAAGTTGGCTTTTCAGTCTCTTCTCAATGCCTGCGAAGTTAGCTGACGGGCTAGGACTGAGAGATGTCCTTCTCCTGAGATTTCAAAATCAAAAATTACACTCAAATTTGGCAATTTTTAACTTTGCTTTTTAATTCTCTAGAGATTCGCCCCGAAAATTGGTTCCTCCGCTCCAGCCACACGCTTGGTTCGATCGCGCACTGCTGGATTAGGCTTGACTTTTTAAGCCAATTTAACATAAGGTATCACGAGCTTATTCTATTGTCAATATGTCTTTAGGAGTAGCTATTTGAGTGCGGCAGAACCCAAAAGTTGAGAGAAAATTCAAAAAGTTAATTATTAAAGTAATCTAGAAATATAAAATACGATCACTTACTTGATTTCTATAAAAGCAATGATAGATTTTAGCCAAGCCCTACAAGATAAAATTGATATAATTACCGAAAACTGGATCGAAGCTGTTCGGGGCGACGAGAAAATCGGCACCGCCAAGCAACTCACCTACGATTCCGTGCGCGACAGCCTTCCCATCGTACTGCAAGCGATCGTAACTATGCTGTCCGAATCAGAAGAGGGCGACTTTCGGACAGTCATAGAAGAAAGTTTACACCACGGGGGTCTCAGGGCGCAACAAGGCTACGATGCCGCAGAAATTTCGCGGGAATACCGCTTGCTGCGGAGGGTAATTTTCGATGCTTTAGAGCCTGAATTACTAAAAGGCTCAGCCGCTGAAGTGAACCGAGCTTATCGCTTAATTGACGCTGCCCTCGACGAAGCAATTGCTGACTGTTTCCAAACCTATACCCAGGCAAGACTCCAAGAACTACAGGATTTACAAAACCAATTGCAACTTACAAATCAAGAGCTGACTCGCTTACTTCGCGCCAGTCAAGAGAATATATCTCACTTAGCTCATGAATTGAAAACCCCCCTCACCTCTATTATTGGCTACTCACAATTGTTTTTGCGCCAAATAAACAATCCTAGAGTTCAAGATTCGGCTCCCAATTTGGCACATATTGATAAAGTCCTCAACAACGGCAGACTATTACTTAGATTAATTAACGATACTCTCGAAATCTCGCGGTACGACACGGGACGCATAAAATTGCAGCTAACTGCTACAAATGTGCGATCGGCGATCGGCACTGTTGTCGAAATAATCGAGCCTTTGGCCAAAGCAAAAAATTTAGAGATCGCCCTTGAGTGCGATCCGGTTCTCGATCAAGTTATGACAGATTACTTGCGCTTGCAGCAAATTATCACCAACTTGGTGAGCAACGCCATTCGCTACACCCAAGCTGGTACTATTACCATAAAAACCGAATTATTGCCAGACCAACATTGGAGTATCTGCATCACCGATACAGGCATTGGCATTGCTTCAGAAGACTGCGATCGGATTTTTCAGCCATTTGTTCGGGCCAACAACTCCCTGGGTTCTGTGATGCCTGACAGTACCGGCTTAGGGCTAGCAATTGTCGCTCGATTAGTCAACCTCTTGCAAGGTAAAATCGAATTAGTTTCTGAAGTAGGAGTTGGCACCTCCTTCACTGTAATTTTCCCCTTAGAATTGGATGGAGTTTAGATTACTGTTAACTGTTGACTGTTGACTGTTGACTGTTGACTGTTGACTGTTGACTGTTGACTGTTGACTAATAACTAATGACTAATGACTAATGACTAATAACTAATGACTAATGACTTCTTCAAATCAGAAACCGAATAGTTACATAAACAGCCGCAGCCACCAATTGCAACGCCATCACAGGCAGCCCGTAACGCAGAAAAGTTTGAAAAGAAATCCGGCGCCCGTGCAGTTCAGAAATTCCCGCCGCCACTATATTAGAAGAAGCTCCTGCCAAAGTGCCGTTTCCGCCTAAAGTTGCTCCGTACATCATCGCATAAAACAGTGGCAGCACAGCAGGTGGAAACTGCCCTGCAAAATCCGGAGCCAGCACCTCTGCTGGTGCCATCCCGATATTGACAACATACTGTTTTAGCAGCGGCACCATCGCCACTACCAGCGGAATATTTGGCACCACGCTCGACATCAAACCCACAAAAAATAACAAAACTAAAGAACCCAGAAAAATATTTTTACCTAAAATTACTGCTAATATTCCAGATATATTGCCGATTACTCCGGTTTTTTCCAAACCGCCAATCAGCACAAAGATAGACATAAAAAATAGCAACGTGCTCCAATCTAAATCCCGCAAAATATTATTAACAGAATCAAGTTGGGAATGGTGAGCTAAGAGCATTGCCAAAGCAGCCCCCAACAAAGCAATCGCTGCCGGTGAAATAGGCACCGGCAGCGACTCTCCTATTACAAAAAATGTCAGCACGAAAGCTATAATTACACCGCCCACTGCTAAGACTCGCGGGTGATTGATTTTTGGGTGCGGCAAGTGTTCCAAATCGTCTAATTTTTTGTTCCAAATTTCTCGGAACAGCCAAGGCAACATAACTAATATAACTGCTACGGCAATTACCCCGCCCAAACTTAACTTTACCAGGTAATCTGCAAAGCTCATGTTAATAGCATCGCCGACAATGAATGTCGCCGGATCGCCCACGAGTGTCAGCAGTCCCGAACTGTTAGCCACAAATACCATTAAAATCAGTAACGGCACAAAATCTACACCGACTTCTTCTGCCATTGGCGGAATTAATGGTGCTAGCAGCATGACTGTCGTGGCATTGGGCAAAACTGCACAAAGTGGCGTAGTAATCGCGACAATACCCAGCAAGAGATTTTTGCCTTTGCCTTTTGCTAAAAGCACCATTTGAGTTGCCAAGTAGTCGAATACTTTGGTAGGCTCAAAGGCTCTCACCATTACCATGACTCCGAAGAACAAGCCCAGGGTGGCGTGACTTCGACCGATATATTCGATCGCGTTGTTTAACGTCATCACATGGGTAAAAACCAGAATCACCGCTCCCAGAAATGCCGCAACTGTTAGGTGTATCCATTCTGTAATTATTAAGAAAACTACACATATAAATGTTGCCGTAGCGATCGCAGCTTGCACGTTTTCCATTTATTTACCTAAACAAATTAAAACTTAAAATTAAAAACTATTAGTGTGAGGCACTCTACTACTTTATGGCTCTTCTGTCAATAGGTTAAACGGCTGATTATCCTAGCAACAAGCTGGGATCAACCCCTAGAGAGAGATCCGGCACAGGCAAAAAATTACCTCAAAACTACTTCTTTTGGGAGGGTCGCGATCGCCAGAAGTTTGGTATGGCGATCGGGCGATCGCTCAACTAGAATGAAGCATGGGCAATCTCTGCCAAACTCAACCCCCACGACGCAGACATCATGGACTACAGCCAAGTGCTCGCCGAAAAAACCGATACTATCGTCCAAAACTGGATTGAAGCAGTTCGTCAGGATCGGAAAATTGAAAGCGCTGACGCCTTACCGCACTCAGCAATCGAAAATCACATACCTCACCTGCTGGAGGCGATGGCCACAGTGCTTTCCCAATATCAAAACAGCGAAATAAAACTAATAATTGAAGCCAGTTTAGATCACGGATTTCTCAGAGCCGAACAAGGCTACGATGCAGCAGAAGTAGCCCGAGAATACCACTTGTTGCGTCAAGTAATATTCTCGCAGTTAGAATCAGAATTGCTAGCAGGAACCACCGCCGACGTATTCAGAGCTTTTCGGCTGATAGATGCCGTAGTAGACGAAGCAATTGCCCAGTGTTTCAACAGCTACGTGGCTCAGAGGCTGCGGGAACTTCAACAAATCCAAACTCAATTAAAGCTCACCAATCAAGAACTCGATCGCCTCGTCAGCGTCAATCAAGAAAACGTCTACCATTTAGCTCACGAACTCAAAACTCCTCTCAACTCCATTATCGGTTATTCCGAACTGTTTTTGCGCCAAGAAAAATGGCAATCTGAAATCAAAGATACCCTCCCCGGCATCGAACACATCGAACGAGTATTGCGTAACGGAAGACAGTTGCTTCGCATGATTAATGACACACTAGAACTTTCTCGCGCCGATGCCGGAAAAATTAAACTTAACCTGCAGCGAACTAATGTACGATCGGTAATTAACACCGTAGTAGAAATGATGCAGCCAATTGCTGATGCTAAAGGACTAAAGCTCGCTGTTACCAGCGACTGCGGCCCAACACAAGTAATCTCCGACGGACAGAGGCTGCAACAAATTCTGATCAACCTGCTGAGCAATGCCATTCGCTATACAGAATCTGGTAGCATCGAATTAAGTTGCTACCCTGCTGAAGAAGGAAATTGGGCGATCGCAATTACAGATACCGGCATTGGCATCGCCCCCGAAGATACAAACCGCATCTTTGACCCCTTCTTTCAAGCAGGAGAAGCAGGCAAACAGCTCTTTCCCACCGAAAGCACTGGCCTGGGATTAGCAATAGTATCGCGGCTCGTCACGCTGCTGCAAGGCAAAATCGAGCTAGTATCAGAAATAGGAGTCGGCTCAACTTTTACCGTGATTCTGCCGCAAGAAGTTAAAATACTCCAAGAAGTAAGCTAAACATTAAGTTCAAATTTTTACATCCGAAAATCCTATGCCCGCAGCCAACCTTAGCCCTTCCACCACAGCCTTTCCCCTCACCGCCGTAGTCGGGCAAGAAGCAATCAAATTGGCCCTGCTGTTAGCAGCAGTCGATCCCGGATTGGGAGGAGTTGCGATCGCAGGCCGCCGTGGTACAGCAAAATCAGTAATGGCCCGCGCCTTGCACTCCTTACTGCCACCCATTGAAATTGTTAAAGATTCTTTTTGCAACGCCGAACCTAATGATATTCTTGCCGAACAGGCATCAGGCTTGTTACCCGAAAATGGCGGGCAAGATGCCCACACCACTGATAGTAATTCCCAAAATACTGAAATAATTCCCACACCATTCATTCAAATTCCTTTGGGTGTCACCGAAGACAGACTCTTAGGTTCAGTCGATGTCGAACAATCAGTGAAATTCGGCCAAACCGTATTTCAACCGGGACTATTAGCCCAAGCAAATCGAGGCGTACTATATGTAGACGAAATTAACCTCCTCGATGACAATATTTCCAACCAATTGCTAACAGTATTAACCGAAGGTCGGAACCAAATAGAGCGCGAAGGCATTAGCTTTCAACACCCCTGCAAACCTCTATTTATCGCCACATACAACCCCGAAGAAGGGCCGCTGAGAGAACATTTGCTCGATCGCATCGCGATCGTACTTTCAGCCGACGCAGCACTCGAACTAGAAGAAAGAGTCTATGCAGTAGAACAAGCTTTATCCTACTCCAGCTCCCCCCAAGAATTTCTCAATCAATACAGCGAAGACACCGACAACCTCAAAACCCAAATCATCCTAGCCAGAGAATGGCTAAAAGATGTCAGCATTAAACGCGAACAAATTGCCTACCTAGTAGAAGAAGCCATCCGGGGTGGCGTTCAAGGACACCGCGCCGAAATATTCGCAGTCCGCGTCGCCAAAGCCGCCGCCGCCATCGAAGGACGCACAGAAGTTAACGCCGAAGACCTGCGCCGCGCCGTAGAATTAGTCATCGTACCCCGCGCCACCATCATCCAAACTCCCCCAGACGAAAACTCTCCTCCTCCTCCCCCCCCACCGCCTCCCCAAAAGCAGTCAGAACAAGAACAAGACGAACCAGAAAACGAGCAAGAAGACGAAGAAGACCAAGAGGATGAAGACAACCCGGAACCTGAAGAAGAACCAGAAAAAGATACCATTCCCGAAGAATTTCTCTTCGACCCCGAAGGCGTAATTCTCGACCCCAGCGTGCTTTTATTCGCCCAACAATCCGCCAACAAACAAGGCAAATCCGGCAGCAGAAGCACCATTTTCTCGGAAGATAGAGGCCGTTACGTCAAGCCAGTATTACCCAAAGGCCCCGTCCGCCGCATCGCCGTTGACGCCACCCTCAGAGCCGCCGCACCCTACCAAAAAGCCCGCCGCGACAGGAATTCTAACCCCCCCCAACCCCCCCTTAGCAAGGGGGGGCAAGAGGGGGTTCAGCGCCGTGTATTTGTGGAGCAGGGAGACATTCGGGCGAAGCGCTTGGCCAGAAAAGCTGGAGCTTTAGTCGTATTTGTCGTCGATGCTTCGGGTTCGATGGCCCTCAACCGGATGCAGTCCGCCAAAGGTGCAGTCATGCAGCTACTCACAGAAGCTTATCAAAGCCGCGACCAAGTTGCTCTCATTCCCTTTCGCGGAGAACAAGCAGAAGTGCTGCTACCGCCGACTCGCTCCATAGCCTTAGCCCGCAAGCGTTTGGAACGGTTGCCCTGCGGAGGCGGTTCCCCCCTGGCCCACGGTTTGACTCAAGCAGTGCGGGTGGGAGTCAACGCGCGGCAGTCGGGAGATATCGGTCAAGTGGCGATTGTCGCCATTACTGACGGACGCGGTAATATTCCTTTGGCTCGTTCTTTGGGCGAACCGATTGTAGATGGAGAAAAGCCTGATATTAAGAAAGAATTGTTAGAAATTGCTGCCAAAATTCGTGGGTTGGGAATGCAGTTGCTGGTGATTGATACCGAGAGCAAGTTTATTTCGACTGGTTTTGCGAAGGAATTGGCCAAGACTTCTGGAGGGAAATACTATCACTTGCCCAAAGCTACCGAACAGTCGATCGCAGCTATGACTAAAAATGCTCTGCGCGACGCGATCGGCTAAAATCCTGATAGCCACATTTATCTGCGTTTATTCGCGTTTATCTGCTGTTAAAAATCCAAAAATTAGACTTTTTGCCAAAAAAGTCTAATTTTTAACTCTCACTCTCCGGCGACTCAGCGCCAGCGAACCCGCAACTAAACCCAACCCTACCACCGCCGAAGGCTCAGGAATTCTTACGGGCAGAGGCACGCGGTTTGCCGTCCCCCGGTTCGGGGTTGAAGAAGTTGTACTTTGGGGGAGTTGACCGCTATTCTGGGCCAGGAGCAAATATTCTGAACCCTGCCCTGAAGTAGCGGTAGAAACGGCTCCGACATTATCTGCAACGGCAGCTTGACCGCCGCAAATAACGGCGGCGGCAGCAAATAAAATTCCGGCTGTAGGTGGCAATAATTTGCGTTCAAAAAATGTGGGCATTGGAAATTACCTATTTAGCAGTTTGTCTATAGAACTCGATCTATTTATTAATTTTCTGGGTAGGCTCTGTATGAGCTACCTTAGCAATTAACGGAACCGATTTTAGATTTTAGATTTTAGATTTTATATTTATTTTATATTATTGAAGTTTCTAGTCCCTACTTTCAACTAAGTCGCAAATCAAAAACCTAAAATCAACTGTGGCCCCTGCCTCTAGCATATACTGCTTAATCCCCAATCGTAAATCCCCCCTCCAAAATTGATTGACTTCAGCTATATCTGCGATTTGATGGACTTTAAGCTGGCCCCTGGCTACATATAGCGCCGGCCTTTTAACCTCAATTATAGCTTTGCCGCAACGCGCAACGGTGCGAGACAGCGACACGGCACAGACCTGTACGCAGTCGATTATAAACAATCGATCCCTGCTTTGGAGTGATTTCACCCCTGTTCTTTATCAAATCTTTAAACTCTTTCAGGTTTTGCAAACACAGTGTAAAGCTGTCAAAATGATAGATAGCAATTCTCAGTCAAAATTAGGTAAATCCTCGTGAGTAACACTAGCAATTTCCGCGAAGCCGTGCGCGAGGCCAAAAACCACGCGCTAGTAGGCCCCAACGTCATCTCCAACGCTCTCCCCTTCGTGGGCGGCGGACTTGTCTTAACTGCTGTCGGCACCTACGGGGGCCTGGGAGTGATTCGTAACTATCCCGCGATCTTCTTTCCCACATTCATTGCCGCGATCGTCGTAGAATTAATTCTCTTCTTCATCGCCCGCGGTGCCGCCGAACAAGGCAACAAAAACACCGCTTTGCCCCTGCTGGCAACCTACAGTCTGCTTTCCGGCTACACCCTCAGCGGATTGGTATTTACAGCCCTCAGAACCCAAGGCGTCGGCATCTCCGGCATCGCTTTTGCCGCCCTCGGATGTGGCATTACCTTTATCGCTGCCCGCCAAATTGGCTCCAACCTTTCTGAACAAGACGGCATGGCCCTCACCAAAACTATCAGTTTAGGTGTGATTGCTTTGTTAGTCGTCGTTGGCGGTCAGTTTCTGCTCGCTCTATTTGGCGTCTACACCCCAACCTGGTTGGAAATTGGCATTTCTGGCATCGGCGTGTTTATATTTGCCGGCGCTGCGATCGTCGATTTTTACATATTACCCCGCAGCTACCGCGACGACCAGTATTTACCCGCCGCTCTGTCGATGTACTTGACCTACATCAACTTGTTCATTTTCATTCTGCGCCTGCTGATTGCTCTCAACGGCCGGGATTAATTGAAACTTTAGCTTAAAAAAACCGCGGCTCGATCGACATCGGGCCGCGGTTTTTGATTAAGATTTGGAATCAAGATAGTCGTCCTCGTTTCCTCTGTCCATCATACAAAAAACTTATATTATGTTCACAGCCGACAGACATGAGGTATAATCTTACTTTTTAATCGCTCAATCAAAACTCTTGGTATCTAATTGTGTCGATCGCGATTTCAATATTAATCACAAATTAATTGGGGAAAACTCATGTACTTAAAATATGAAGATATCAGGAGAGTCAGCGTAGAAATTACCTCCCGGTGCAATGCAGCTTGTCCCCAGTGTCCCCGCACCGGCAACCCGATTTTGCCGGGGGCGGAATTAAAGATGGAGGATATTGAGAGAATTTTCCCACAAGAGTTTTGCTCTCAGTTGGATTTGGTGTATATGTGCGGCAACTACGGCGATGCTATGACTAGCAATACCACAATTCCGGCGATCGAGTATTTGCACCGCATGGGAGTTCCTCATATCTCCCTGTACACCAACGGTAGCGGACGCAATCCAGACTGGTGGCAAGCCCTGGCAAAGGCGATGACAGGAGAACACGATCGCGTAATTTTTAGTATCGACGGGTTGGCTGATACTAACAGCATCTACCGCCAAAATACCAACTGGGACAGGATAATGCAGTCTGTTAATGCCTTTATCCAAGCAGGTGGAAAAGCTGTATGGCATTACTTGATATTTGAACACAACCAGCACCAAGTAGAAGCAGCGCGGGATTTAGCCCAACAATTAGGATTTGTCGAGTTTGTACCGAAAGCAACCTCTCGTTTTGTGGCGAAAGAGATTTATGACAAAGAGTCCGCAAATCAACAGCCCCAGAAGGCAGAAAACTCTCAGGTAGAGGCTAAGAGCGATCGCCCCAACCAACCAGTAACAGCTAATTTAGCAGACCCTCAGCATCAAGAACAGGCCGCGCTTCAGTTCCACCGACAAGCTGAGGAATTCTTGAAACAAGGAAAGCTATCAGAGGCGATCGCAGCCAGCCAACAAGCCCTAAAAATTCAACCTAATTTTGCAGCAGCCTGGAAAACTTTAGGCAATGCTGTTCAAGGTTTGGGGAAGATGCAAGCTGCAGCAGATTGTTACGCCAAGGCACTTAAAATTCAGCCTAATTTTCCAGAAGTTTATGCTAATGTCGGCAGTCTTTATGCTCAACAGCAACAGTGGCAGCCAGCTAGTGCTTATTACCAAAAGGCGATCGAGCTTAAACCCAATTTTGCAGGAGCTTATCGCAATTTAGCTAAAGTGTTGACGCAGTTGGGGCAACCAGAAAAAGCCAATTATGCTTGGTATCAAGCTATAGCTATCGAAACCTCTCAAGCACCAGAAACAACTCCTTCTGTCCCATCAAGGCCAGCCAGCGAAGAACTCCAACCCCCATCGTTGGAACAATATAAAAATCCCCAGGGAGACCAATTTATTCAAGCTGTAGAAAAATTTGGTAGCCTAAACAATTACTACCGTAATGTAGAAATTAGCTGTCAAACTCAAGCCACCCAAGAGATTTTCATCAGTTTTGAAGCGGAACTCTGGCCTTGCTGTTGGGTAAGCCACACTAAATACGCTATTTATAACCACACTTACAGACCGCAAATGCTGGCTTTAATTGAAAAATACGGAAATGGCTTTAATTCTCTCAGAACTCAATCGGTGAAAGATGCGATCGCCAGAGATTGGTTTCGCGAAGACCTCACAAAAAGTTTTTCCTGTTCTAAAAGGTTGGACGTATGTGCTCACGAATGCGGTAAAACTTTCAATTCAACAGGTTCGCAGTATATCTAAGAAGTCAGTTGACTGTTGACTGTTGACTGTTGACTGTTGTCACAAGAAAGAAGGAAGAATTCGCTCAAGCCGATCGCATTTCATGTCACGATTAAGGCAGGTTATCGGGATCGATCCCTTGCGATCGCAAATACTCAGCTAGGCGATCGGCTCGTTGCTGTTGAACCTCGGCTCGTTGTCGTTCTACCCTCAACTGTTCGCGCATCTGCCCCGCCGCTGCATCCGGCAAGGGATAGGCATTTCCCGACTCGTCGTACCAAACCAAAATTTCTTGCTCGATCCCCCCAATAACTTGCTGAGATCGCCCCATGCCCAGTCCCACTTCTGGCATCCAATAGGGTTCGCCAATCTGCTGCTGGTACTGGCCGTCAATCAGCTTGTAGGCTTCAAACGGTTGATGTCGATCGCGCCGCCAAAATTCGGGGTTGTAAATAATGTAGTACAAAACCCCTAACCCGGCATAAATCGACATTTTCTCGTCGTACTCTCCACCGGGTTTGTGAGACACCATTTCCAATGCTACGATCGGCACAACCTCGTTTTCTTCCCAAACAGCATAGCTGCGGCGAGATTTGCCTCCTTTTCGGCGCTCCACCCCCAAACTGAGAAACCCGTCGGAACAGGCACTTTGGGACTGATTCCTGTGGTGTGATACACCGCCATATCCACCCCAAAGTACCAATCCATGCGAGCCGACCAAATGCTAGTCAGGACAAACAACAATAGGTTGGGTAGCAGATTCTGGTCTTCGTTATCCACAGCCGTATCATCCGAACAGGGCAGGTCTTCGGTGGACGGCAAGCTTAATTTTAGTTCTGGGGAAATCATAGCAGTTAACTTCCATCGAGATCGTTAACCTGATTTTAGATTATAGCAATTTTTTTTTAATTTTTAATGCTGTAAAATTTTCAATTCAACAGGTTCGCAGGATATCTAATTACGAAGAAACAATAACATTTTGTTGAATTATCCTAATTTCAGCTACAATTTGTAAAAGACTTCAAAACCATGAGGACTAACCGTGGAAATTCTACACATAAAACACAACATCGAAACATTGTCCGATCGCCTAACGGGTCTACAAGACTATCTTTAGCTCAGCATTAACCGCCGAGAGCCAAAAGTTACAACAGCTAGCAGCACAACCCAAATCGGGCAAAAGCATCAATACAGGCGAACGGCTACTCCAAGAACTAGACGCACTCCAATCCTACCAGGCAAAACTCAACCAGTGCCAAACAATTTTGGCAGATGCTACAGCAGCACTGGAGTTACTCGAATTTCAAGCAGACGAGGAATTAGAGCAAGAACTTCAAACTAATTTAGCTCAACTCAACTGCTCTCTCGAAGAGTGTGAATTAGAGCAATCCTTGAGCGGGCCTTGCGACAAAAAGGGAGCCTACCTGATAATTAATGCAGCAAGAGATGACTTAGATGCTCCAGACTGGGCACTAATGCTGCTGAAAATGTACTGTTGTTGGGGACACAACCAAGGCTATAGAGTTAGGTTAGTTGAAGAGTCGCCATCGACAGATAGAGGAATTAATTCTGCAACTTTGGCAATAGACGGACGTTGCGCTTACGGCTATCTAAAGTCAGAAACCGGAGTGCATCTACTGAAACGTACATCGCCTTTTAATATTACCAGAAAGCAGGCGAGTTTAGCGACGGTGGAAGTGGTGCCCATGTATGTGGAACTGGAGATTCCACAGCAGGATTTAGAATTAATAATCTTGCCTTCTCCCTACCTGCTTTCTGTGAAAGTCTCAGATTGGGTGAAGATTGTTCATGTTCCTACTGGTATTTCTGCAATATCTGGGGAGGGGCGGAGTCGATTGCAAAATAGAGAAATGGCTTTGCCCGTTCTCACCAGCAAACTGTTTGCTATTATGCAAAGACAAGGAGTTCAACAGCTTGCAGATATTCAGGGCGAGATCCTAAAAACAGCCCTTAACCAACCAATTCGGGAATATCAATTTGTCAGCGACAGCGCGAACCAGGGCAAAGTTTTGGATCTGCGTACAGGAATCCAAACAACAGCCGTCGCCGAGGTGCTCGATGGCAAACTTGACTCGTTTATCAAAGCTGGTGTGCTGCTGAAAAATTGATTTGCACATTTAGAGCAACATTTCAGCTAAACTCAAAAATACAGCCCACAACTAGGAGAACTCACAGTGGAAGTTCTAGACATCAAACACAATATCGCAACTTTGTCCGATCGACTGGGTGCAACCCAGGACTATCTTTGACATCCCCGCACTCACAGCCAAAATTCAAGACTTAGAGCAAATCAGCGCCCAACCAGCATTTTGGGACGACCAAGATCGAGCTCAAGAAACCCTCCAAGAACTTAATGACTTCAAATCTCATTTAGACCAATATCGCGGCTGGCAAACGAGCTTAGAAGATGCTAAAGCTATTTTAGAACTGCTGGAGTTAGAAGCCGACGAGTCCCTCTTCCAAGAAGCCTCATCGAGTCTTTCTCAGTTAACCCGCGAACTCGACCAGTGGGAACTGCAACAATTACTATCGGGGCCCTACGATGAAGGCGGCGCCGTTTTGACAATTAACGCCGGGGCCGGCGGCACAGATGCTCAAGATTGGGCCGAAATGCTGCTGCGGATGTACACCCGCTGGGGGGAAAGTCAAGGTTACAAAGTACATTTAATGGAAATTTCCGAAGGAGAGGAAGCAGGTGTTAAATCGGCTTCTTTGGAAATTGTCGGCCGCTACGCTTACGGTTATATGCGATCGGAAAAAGGCACTCACCGCTTGGTCAGAATTTCGCCTTTTAATGCTAACGACAAGCGTCAAACCAGTTTTGCTGGCGTTGAAGTGATGCCAATTCTCGATCGATCCGTCAAGTTGGACATTCCAGAAAAAGATTTGGAAATCACGACTTCCCGCGCTGGCGGCAAGGGCGGGCAAAACGTTAACAAGGTAGAAACCGCAGTCCGCATCGTTCACATTCCTACCGGCTTGGCCGTCCGCTGTACTGAAGAACGCAGTCAGTTGCAAAATAAGGAAAAAGCTCTGGCATTACTCAAGGCTAGGCTGTTGGTGGTTGCTAAGGAACAGCGGGCTTCGGAAATTGCCGAGATTCGCGGCGATATGGTGGAGGCGGCTTGGGGGAACCAAATTCGCAATTATGTTTTTCACCCATACCAAATGGTCAAGGATTTGCGTACTGGAGTGGAAACAACCGCCATCGCAGATGTGATGAACGGCGAATTAGAGCCGTTTATTCAAGCTTACCTGCGGCAGGAAAATCAGTTGGTCAGTAGTCAGTAGTCAGTAGTCAGTAGTCAGTTGACAGTAGTCAATGAGGACTTCAGTCCGCAAAAAAGCAGGACTTGCATTCCTCACTACGAACCAATTTTCTGGTATGATTTTTGGGTTTTGGTCGATCGCCCGACCTCCAACAGGTCGCGCGGTCAAAAAGCTTGATATGATAAAACTTGATCTGACAAACACTAAGGAGAAATAATGACCCAAGTTGTAATAGGCGAAAATGAAGGGATTGAGTCAGCCCTACGACGGTTTAAGCGACAAGTTTCCAAAGCGGGTATTTTCCCCGACATGAGAAAGCACCGCCACTTTGAAACCCCGTTGGAAAAGCAGAAGCGCAAAGCTATTGCCAGAAGGACTAAGAGACGCTTCCACCGCAACAACAAACCCTAGAATTATTAGCACTAAATTGATTCGGCAGATATAATGCCTTGCGATTCTAGTACCGCAGCGACTCGGAGAATCACCGCTTCGCTGTAGGGAGCACCAATAATTTGTACCCCCAAGGGCAAAGCGCCGGGCCGCTGTACGGGCACGCAAAGAACGGGCAAGCCAATAAATGATAGGGGTTGGGTGAACAGTCCGAGATTGGGACGCACTAAGATTTCTTGTCCGGCTATTACCATTTTCTCGACGCCAATTTCAGGGGCAGCTATCGGGGTTGCGGGTGCGAGGATGATGTCTGTTTGTTGGAATATTTCGCGAATTCGATCGCGGTACCACTGTCTGAATCTCTGCGCTTGCAAGTACCAAGTCGCAGGGATCAGGGTTCCCGCTAAAAAGCGATCGCGCGTCGCCGGATCGAAGTCTTGAGGGCGCGATCGCAAATTGTCCAAATGCAAGTTTCCCCCCTCGCAGGCGGTAATGATAAATGCCGCAGCCCGGGCGCGATCGGATTCCGGTATGGTGACAGTTGCAAGCCCCCCTATTTTTGGGGGGTTTGTTATTTTTGCTGTGCCCTTACCACAATCCAAGACATTTGTCAAGGCTTTAGCAACTATTTCTACAGCATCCATTGCTTCCGGTGCGGCCCCTGTGGCGAAATACCCGTCAGCAACAGCAATTCGCAATCCTTCGATGCCTTGATTTAACTGCGGCGAACAAAGTTCAGGCGGGCGTTGAGTGCAAACAGGGTCACGAGAATCAGGGCCTTGCAGGATATCGTACAGCAGCGCCATATCTCTGATCGATCGCCCAAACGGCCCCACACAATCCAAACTACTCGAAAATAAATAAGCGCCAGCCCTGGACAAACGGCCGTAAGTAGGCTTAAACCCAAAGACACCACACAAAGCAGCCGGTACGCGGATGGAACCGTTAGTATCAGAACCGAGAGTGATGGGTACAAAACCGGCGGCGACTGCTGCTGCGGAACCGCCACTGGAACCGCCAGCGATGCGCGTAGTATCGCGGGGATTGCGAGTCGGCCCGTAGTGGCTGTTTTCGGTGACGAAACCGTAGGCGTACTCATCCATGTTGAGAGTACCTACAAGCACAGCCCCGGCTTGTTTGAGTCGGGCGACCACCGTCGCGTCCTGGGTAGCCGGAGGATTGTCAGCGTTGATTTTTGACCCTGCTAGAGTAGTAATTCCGGCGATATCGAACAGATTTTTGACAGCGAAGGGAACGCCTGCTAAAGGGCCTGGGTTTTGGTTATTTGCGATCGAATTATCTATATTTTCCGCTGCTGCGAGTGCGCTGGATGCAGTGATTGCAGTAAAGCAATTAAAAGCTTTATCCTTAACAGCAATCCGTTCCAAAGCAGCACTTACCGCCTCTGTAGCCGTAACCTTACCACATTTAACAGCCGCTGCCGTAGCAACCGCATCCGCCTTATCTAAAAAACATCTGCGTTCATCTGCGTTCATCTGCGGTTAAAAATCTAAGGTTCAAACACTGGCGCAGCTTCGATTGCTTGAGGTAAAGGGAATTCAGTAACGAGTTGGGCGATCGCAGCTATTCTCTCGAAGTTTACCACAACGCCTGGACGATGTTCCGGGTCTAAGGGTAAGTTTATCAGTTCGGCCGTGCGATCGACATATTCTTCTATATTTGTCATTAGTCCATCCCAAACAACATCAGCGTTCATCCGCGTACATCTGCCCTCATCTGCGGTTGAAAATCTAAGATTCAGATATAAGTGCGATCGATTATTGTATTGTAATCGCGATCGGGCAGTCAGTTATTATTGCTCAGTTTTTTGTATTCCTCGGATTGTCTGATATCATCTAAAGGAGATTTTGGCTCTAGTGGTTCATCAGGACAAAACTTTATACATACCTGTGTTTCACCCAACTGTAAATCTTCCTTAACTTCGATTTTAAGTTTTCCTTTTTGCCAACCATTAGAACCGATCTTAAGAACTTGACAATCGATTCCTTCTTTAGGGGAGTTCCAGTTTATTTCAGAACCAAAAATTATTATTTGTTCGTTAATTCGTAGCTCGTTCATACAATCAATTATCTGCTTCTTCCCTCCTTGGTCATTAGCTCCTACTACATAAGTTTCAAGTATCTTACTAAACTTGCTGGCGGTTAATTTTTTAAACCTACGTACCATAAAAGTAGCTTCATCGAATAACAAAACATCATCATCACCGACTGTCTCATAGTTATTATTGGATTGAATTTTATCGTTCATTTTTTTTAGAAAATTCTGCTGCTTCCTATTTGATACCATTTGAAGGTATCTGAGTCAAGGTGGTAAGAAACAATTTGCGATCGCACTTTCCCAAATCAAACACTGACAGTTTCCCGCAACTTATCAACGGCAACATCCAGCGGAGGCAAAGTAAAATCCTCAGCATCCATTAATTCCTTAACCTTCTCAAAAATCTCAACCTCCGCCTCTTCTTGGTCTGTCAGCTTATCATAAAAATAAGGGTCAGTAAACCACTGTTCAAACGCTATCATTAACAAGCCATTGGGCGAAAGTTCAAACCGCCAATACTTAGAAACCCTGCTGTCAACCACTTCAAACATCGGTGCCGGATTATGGATGGGATAATAGCTGTAATGATCATCACAAATATAGTACCAAATAGTCCCTCTCCATTCTCGGATAGCATAAACAACATATTCCTTGCCTATAGTTAGTGATAACTCAACTGTTCTAGTGTAACCGCGTGGCGGATCTATATATGTTTCAGGAAGAGATGCACCAGTCTTAGCAATACAACGAATTTTCATAACTTGATTACCTACAAATTTTTAGGTGCTGTTTTGGGATACTGTCGCTTGAACTTAAACTCCACATCTTGAAGAGTCTGACTGTTCCGAAACCAATGGACTTGTACGGAAGCTCCATTAATTTCAAAAGCCTCAATACTTGTCATTTTATCCCACTCTTCAGCATTCCCGCCATAAACAGCAATAAGTCTCGGTGCATCGCCCAACAGTCTATCTGTAGCGCAATGAATTACTATGCAATTACCAGCCTTAGCATCTTGCAGGAGCAATTGCTCTGGTAAATTTCTGGGACTCTCATCGGGGATAGCACCTTGATTCATAGTTTAACAGTTGCAGATGTTATTTGTCAAAAAGCTGTTTGAATCAACGGCAAAAGACTAAATTTACCTTCCCACTTTCTCAACTCAAACACTGACAGTTTCCCGCAACTTCTCAACTGCCATATCTAACGGAGGCAAAGTAAAATCCTCAGCATCCATCAATTCCTTAACCTTCTCAAAAATCTCAACTTCCGCCTCTTCCTGATCCGTCAGCTTATCATAAAAATAAGGATCAGTAAACCACTGCTCAAAAGCAATCTCTAACCGCCCATTCGGTGCTAGTTCAAACCGCCAATACTTAGAGACTCTACTATCAACCACCTCAAACAGCGGTGCAGGATTCTGCATGGGATAATAGGTGTAGTTATCGTCACAGATATAGTACCAAACATTACCCTGCGATTGGTAAAGAGCGTAGACAACATATTCCTTGCCAAGCGTTAGGGGAAATCCCACTTCTTTCGTAAAATAGAACTCAGGCTTGAGGTAACTTTCAGGGAGAGCATTACCTGTATTGGCAATACAGCGAATTTTCATGTTTTTTATAACTACAGATTTTTTAGTGCAGCTTTAGGATATGTACGTTTGAATTTGAACTCAACAGTTTGGGCAGTCTCGTTATTTCTGAACCAATGTACTTCAACAACGGCTCCCTCAATTACTGCCGTTTGGGCACTAACCATTTTAACCCAATCACCGACTTTCCCTCCGTAATTAGCAACCAATCTGGGAGCATCTCCCAACGGCTTATCTGCACTGCCTTGAATTCGCTTGCCGACGCTAGCTTTAGCATCTTGCAACAGAAGTTGCTCCTGCAAATTTCTCGGAATCTCATCGGGAATAGCACCTTGCTTCACCATTTAAAAGCTTAAAATATTGTTTGTCAAACCGAATAAAAACTCATTTTAGCAGGTACAGTTGCCGCCAGCAACTTTCCCCGCGAAATCACATACCGAACCGCAGCGCACCTCCTAATTGCATCATAACAATCCTCAGCATCCAACACAATCAAATTTGCAGGTTTCCCCGCCTCTATCCCATAATTATCATCTCCCAGATTGAGAGTTTTAGCACCGTTGACAGTGACCATATTACAACAAAGGGAAATCAGCCTAGATTTCCCTGCACTTGCAATTCTTATCCTCTGCAATATCAGTGTGTCATCCACTGTTGCAGTCGAGAAAATAAAGGACTCTCAGAATGCAGCCAAACCACATCATCAGTCATATTTCCCTCTTTCGCCTTGGACAATTGTAGCCGAGCGCCCAAACCTTCCCGTTTCGCCTCCAAGTTAAAAGCTTCATAACCAAATTCGCCCATCAGAGAGCAAAGTTCTGCTACACTGGAACCGGCCCGTTCCAGATGGCCAGCTACAACTTCTGTCAACACCGCAGGGCGAAGCTTTTGCAGCGTTTGGGAGAAACCTTTAATCACATTCACCTCAAACCCCTCCACATCAATTTTAATAAAAGTAGCACCAGGAAGATTATCTGGGAGCATTTCATCTCCGCGATACACAGGCACTTGATACTGATTAGAAATCAGCCTTCGATCTTTTTCGGGAAGTTGAGCGAAAGTACCCAAACCACTAACATCTGTAGGCACTGTCAGTGTCAGTTCATTTCGCTCGTTAGAAAGGCCGCACTGGTGCAGAGAAACTTTATGCAATTCATTGTCTGTTACCGCAGCTTTTAATTTTTGAAACGCCAGAGGATTTGGTTCAAAAGAGTGTACGCATCCTGTTGTTCCTGTATGATAAGCAGCCAAAAGAGTAATCATGCCCGTATTTGCCCCCGCATCAATAAAGCTGTCCCCAGGCTGTACAGAATTTTGGACGAAGAGTTGTGTCGGTAAGTCATAATAACGGCCTAAAAAATAGCTCATGCGATCGTTCCACTTGGAAAGATCCATCGCCATCCGATAACCGTGGAACTTCCCTCGCATCTCCCGTATAGGAGCATTTTTCCACAAATCTTCCCGGTACACACCTGTGAGTGTCATCAGTTTTCCCCATCCTGGGAGTTCCTGGCGCGTATAGGGTAAAATCAAAAGAGTATAGAGTGGATAATTCATAATTATTAGACCTCTCCCAAAACTATTAAACATGGTTAAGCAGCTATAATCAGCCTAGTTGATATACTATCAAAGTTCTACAACAAATTTTTATTAAATAAATCAGACTATCTCAAACTCCAGATTGTGATTTTTTACCAAATCAAAGGTAAAATGATCAACCACATTAGTATCGCTCAACTCCAGATTGTAAAAATCAACAAAATCCGCATCAAAATACGGCCCAGCGTGCCAAGTTCCCACATCTAACTTAATAAAACAATTCCCCGGAATCCGAAAAGCAGCCATATCTTCTAAACTCGGTTTATAGCTATCCCCAGGAGGCGCAACCGCAATCAACCAATCCTTCCCATCCAAAGAACCCAAACACTGAGTACATTGAACGTGTCGTGTAATTTTGCCAAACTTGCGACCTTTATTGTGCAGCCGCATAATGTAAAATCTAGGAATACCATTTTGCAAGTTTAACTGAGCATCCTCAGCATCGAAAGACTTGCCATCAACAGCCACAAAGATAACTTGACCGTAACTCCGAAAATTCTCCGGTGCCACCCATTGTGCGGATAAGTGCTTAGTCGAAATTGATTCGCTCATAAATCCCAACATTCCTAGCTTTCTCCGTCATAAATATTCTAATATAAATAGTAAGCTCACTTTATTTCTACTTGGAGTGCAGCTAAAAACCAACCTTTCGACTCATCCCACAAGAAAATAAACAAGATTGCTTTCATTCGATCGCCCTTCTTGAAATTAATCTGCGTTAATCTGTGTTTATCTGCCTGACATCTGCGGTTTCAGTATCAACCTTACAATCACGCATCAGCACACTGCTGCAAAAAACGAGCCGGAATATCAGGCCGAGCACCCCAATGCAAATGCAAATAAGAAGCGTGCACCTCACAAACTCCCCAACCTTCAGCAACCGCCTCAACCTCCCTCCGCTTCCCATACCTCCAACTGTGATAAACTGGATTACTCGGTTCAACAGTTAAATGCGATCGATGAAACTCATGCCCCCAAACCTCATCAAGAGCAGTTAACACCGAACTATCCCTCACCGCCACAGCTTCTCGGTATCCCAGCGTCAAACGCTTACCCATCGCAGCAGAAGTTTCCAACACCCCCACCCCTTGCCAAGAATTGCCATCGAAGTCTACAATAGAATCGCACAAATACATCAAACCGCCGCACTCCGCATAAGTCGGCATTCCCGAAAAAATAGCACTTCTTACCGCATCCCGAATTAAAACATTACCGCTCAATTTTTGAGCAAACACTTCGGGAAAACCACCACCAAAATATAACCCTTGCACATTGTCAGGAAAAACCGAGTCATCAAGCGGACTCCAAAATACTAATTCCGCACCCAACTCTTCCAACAAATCAAGATTGTCCTGATAGTAAAAATTAAAAGCCCGATCGCGCGCAACTGCAATCCTCACTCCAAATTGTTTTCCCAAACTGTTGACAACATCCTCTTTTTGAGTGATAATAACCGAAGGGAGACTGTGCCTACACGAAAGTTGCTCTGACCCCTCACCCCCCTCATTTCGAGTTGCAGCCAACAAAGGCAAAAGTTGCTCCCAGTCAAAACTAACAGCAGCCAAATCAGCCAGTTTATCGATCGCAGCATGAAGATTCGGCAACTCCTCAGCAGGAATCAAACCCAAATGTCGATCGGGAATAGTAACAGCCTCATCCCTACGCAAAACCCCCAAAATAGGTAAATTGAGCGGTTTTAGAGCCTCTTGAAGCAACTCCAAATGTCGATCGCTCGCCACCCGATTCAGCACCAAACCAGCGAATTTAAGGTCAGGGTTAAAAGAACGAAAACCGTGGGCGATCGCAGCCACAGAACCAGACAGCCTGCTGCAATCTATCACAAACAATACCGGCAAATTCAGCAAATGAGCAACATGAGCCGTAGAAGCAAAGGAAAAATCATATTTGCCTTCTTCTTTCCGATAATTAATCCGTGTATCCGTGTCAAAATCCGTGTCGTGGCTTCGTGATTCCTGATTTTTTCGACTCACTCCATCAAAGAGTCCCATCACCCCTTCAACTAAGGCATAATCGACATCTGGAATATGACGAGAAAAACACTTTTTTACATAAGATTCAGACGTTAATATCGCGTCTAAATTTCGACAGGGGCGACCAGTGACAAAAGCATGAAACATCGGGTCAATGTAATCCGGGCCAACCTTAAAAGATTGAACATTCAAGCCACGACGGACTAAATAAGCTAAAAGGGCGATCGTCACAGTCGTCTTTCCCGCCCCGCTGCGTTCGCCAGCAATTACTAAAGTCATAGTTCTAGATTAGTTACAAAAAATACTGAAAATAGATCGGTTATAAAGTTATGAGTATTGCTCTCGAACTTCTCAAATAATACATACATATTTAACGAACCGCGAAGACGCGAAGACCGCGAAGGAAGAATGAGAAGAAGAATATAGGTAATTTCGTTGCTTTTTAGAAGTAATTTATAGTTTTGAGTCAAAGAAAATTATTAATTCAAAACTCATAAATTCTAACTCATAACTCCTAAAAAAGTAGGGCAGACATTGCCTGCCCCACTGAATATTAACTCAATCCTTATTCCTTCTTCCTTATTCCGACGGACATCGAACTGACATCCGTTACATCCGTTACATCCGTTACACAATCCGTTGCCGAACTTCTCTTTACCGCTTAGCCAACTTCAGCATTTGAGCCGTCACTGCCAAACTTTCTTCGTAAAGCACATCTCGGCCCCAACTCTGCAAGTGCTGGCCCAGCAACTGTTCCGTCACCTGATCGAACAGAGGACTCACCTGGTTAAACCGATCGGTTTGAGCGCCGCCCTTAGTTTCCATCCGCATACAGCCGCCGACTTCCGAACACAGAACCGTACCGCAGTCAGCCTTTTCGTTCGTCGAATTCAAACGCAGAGCAATCAAATCGCCCGGAACATCGCCCGTATCAGCAGTAGGAATAGCAGCCAACTCCGCTTCGACAACCCGTTCGTCCGGCCCCGCGAATTTAATTCGCTTGATTTGGTAATCGCCCTCTTCCTGTTTGAAAGCAACCGGACGCCACTGAAGCCGGCTCGCCAGCCAACCCAAATACATCAGCGCTTGAGTAGAATTGTCCTGTTCGTAATCGATCGTCACCCGATCGATTTCCCGAATCGCAGCCCGACGTTCCGGGGCGTCAAAAGCCTCAGCAGCCAACTCCTGCCACGCGGCCAGCCGACGCCAATTGAGATCCGCGATCGGAATTCCCTCCTCGATCAGACTTTGCATCAACAGCAATTCAGCTTCACACTCGGCAAAGCTGCTAGAGTCAACAATCACAGAACTGCTAATTGTCGCCAGCCGCTGGAACAAACCTCGATCGGCATCAGGATTCGCTTTCCACCACAGTAGCGTCGGCAAATCCGGGATAGTCAACGCCGTCACGATGCCGCTCACCCGTTCCAAAGCAGCTTCCGTACCCCGCAGCGTAATGTACTCGCAGCAGATCAGATTGCCAGTGGTGCGCTTGTGAACCGGACAATAAGCAGCCACTTGAGCCTGCACGCCCGTATCTTCCCCCGCCGTCGGACACAGAGCAATAATCCGGCAGGGATTGGCAGCCACGATCGCGTCAGCCACGCCCGAACCCCCCGAACCCAAACCACTCGATCCCATCTCCTCGCCATTTGAATTTTTGCGAGCCACTTCTTCCCGCAAAGTCGCCAGCAATTCAGCATTAGGTTTGCCAGTTCTCGGCAGCCCGTAAGCTTTTTGAGCCGCCCTGATGCTAGATGCCGTCATCGGCCCGGTAATACCGTCCACCGGCCCGTCGTAAAATCCCAGATCCGCTAATAACCGCTGAGTTTCTTCCGGTTCGTAGACTACAAAAGTAAAAGTTGTTGCCCTACTAGCGATCGGAACATCGCCCTTTGACCCCGATTCTCTGTAACTTTCCCAAATTTGACTCAATTCGGCTTCTATTTGGTCGAGCGACACATCTTTAGGATTTTGCAGCGAAACCAGAGGCGGAGCTTTCATCGGTGTCATCGTCATAAATCTTCTCTCCTTTGTTATTAGTCATTAGTTATTAGTCATTGGTCATTGGTTCTTAGTCATTGGTTCTTAGTCATTAAGTTATTAGTTAGTAGTTATGAGTTAGCAGCTCTTAGCTAATCACTAATACTAATGCTGACCAATAACTAATGACTAATGACTGCTGACTAATGGCTTTTAAAGTCTGCGCCACTTGCGGCCGTCTCTGTTAATTAGCAGTTCTGCTTCCGTCGGTTCCCAAGTACCCGCTTCGTATTTAGGAACCAAATCTGGGTCGTTGGACGATTCCCACTCCATCAGCGCCGGCGTTACCACCCGCCAAGCTTCTTCCACTTCATCAGAACGGGTAAACAAAGTTTGGTCGCCCAGCATACAATCAATTAACAGGCGATCGTAAGCATCCGAAGATGTCACCCCAAAAGAAGAACCGTAACTGAAATCCATATCCACCGTCCGCGTCCGCAAATCCGGCCCCGGCATTTTCGCCTCAAACCTCAGCGAAATCCCCTCGTTCGGATGCACGCGCATAGTCAAAACGTTAGGAGTAGTTTGTTGGGCCGCAGACTGAAAAATTAACAGCGGCACTTCGCGGAACTGAATAGCAATTTCGCTAACTTTTTTCGGCAACCGCTTGCCGGTTCGCAGGTAAAAAGGCACTCCCTGCCAGCGCCAGTTGTCAATCATAAACTTCATCGCCACAAAAGTCGGCGTTGTCGAGTTGGGAGCAACCCCCGGTTCTTCGTGATATCCTGGCACCTGTTTGCCCTTCATCCAACCTGCGGAATATTGACCGCGAATCGCTGAGAACTCCAAGTTATGCAAATCTGCCAAGCGAGTTGCTTGCAGAACTTTCATCTTTTCGGTGCGGATGCTGTCAGCGTCCAATGAATTCGGTGGTTCCATCGCCGTCAGACAGAAAATCTGCATCAAGTGGTTTTGCAGCATATCCCGCAACGCCCCAGAGGATTCGTAGTAACCTGCCCTGTCTTCTACGCCTACTGTTTCTGCCACTGTAATTTGTACGTGATCGACAAATTGCCGATTCCATAGCGGTTCAAAAATCGCGTTAGCAAACCGGAACACCATTAAATTCTGAACAGTTTCTTTACCCAAATAGTGGTCGATCCGGTAAACTTGCTGTTCTTGGCAAACCTTCTGCACGACTCGGTTGAGAGCTTTTGCTGAACTCAAGTCGCGGCCGAAGGGTTTTTCAATTACCAAGCGGTGTTTTACTGGATCGACCAGCATTTGAGCCTCGCCCAGTTGCCTAATTGCTTCTGGGAAAAAGTTCGGGGAAACTGATAGATAAAATATGTGATTGCCACGAGTTCTCCTTTCTTCGTCGAGTTCCGCTAAGAAGGCTTTGAGTTTTTGATAGCTTTCCGGGTTGTCAATGTCGCCCGGACAGTAGTACAAACCTTGAGCGAAATCTTGCCAAAATTCTTCATTGCCAATGCCCCCGCCAAATTCTTCAATGCCTTCGCGCATTTGCTCTCGGAAGTAATCGTGACTCCAAGGGCGGCGGGCTACTCCCACCACGGTAGTTTCCGGTGGCAAGCGTCGATCGCGCTTCATCTGATAAATTGCAGGTACCAGTTTGCGCTGGGTGAGATCCCCAGAAGCTCCGAAGATTACCAGAATTTGTGGTTCCGGCACCCGTTCTTTTCGCAAACCGACCCGCAGTGGATTTTCAAGTAGCGTTACCATTATTTATTTTCCTTGTTCTAGTGATGTTAACCCTGCCAAGACACCATGATAGTTTGCGGTCATTTCTGCTAGTTAGTGGGTGAGAGAGTTAATCGGTTCTTAATACTGCTAGAGGAGGCAGATGATTTTGCTCTCTAGGAACTCTGAGAGCCATTAATCTGAAAATCCCTAGAGAGGATTTAAGACTCAGCATTTAAGAACCCAAATAATTATCTATTCCGATTCCTAAATGCTTCTGCCTTTCAGGATACAGATATCTGCCTAAGCGACGGGTGACAACTTCTGGACTTTCTCTTGCAAGGAATCCATCAGGGATTGGAACGGGGTGACGAATTTATCAATCCCGTCGAGGAGCAAGTCTGCCATCACTTGGTCCAAGTTGATGTCGATGTCGGGATCTTTGAGACTTTCGATCAGCGTGTAAGCTTCTTCAACGTTGTTCTCAATCCGGGGTGCGACATCGCAGTGGTCGAAACAAGCTTCAACGGTGTTCGGCGGCAAAGTGTTAACGGTGTCGGGGCCGATTAGTTCATCGACGTACATGACATCGCTGTAGTTGGGGTTTTTGGTGCTGGTGGAAGCCCACAGCAAGCGCTGTACTTTCGCTCCCTTGGCCGCTAATGCTTGCCAGCGATCGCTCGCTACGATCTCTTTATACTTCTGGTAAGCTACCTTCGCATTGGCGATCGCAATTTTTCCCTTCACTGCTTCCAGTTTAGCTTTTGTGGAAATATCTGTGACATTTTTGAGTTTCTCGTCAATCTTGCCATCGACATTGATGTCGATCCGGCTTAAGAAGAAACTGGCAACAGAAGCAATATTGCTCACATCCAAACCTTTAGCCGCCCGCGCTTCTAAACCGCGAATGTAAGCCCAGAAGGTTTCGACGTAGCTGTCAACGGAGAACAGTAAAGTCACGTTAACGTTAATGCCTTCGCTGATGACTCGCTCGACTGCGGGCAAACCTTGAGCGGTTCCCGGAATCTTAATCATCACGTTTTCTTTGCCGAGGGCTTGGTAATAGCGTATGGCTTCGCTAATCGTGCTTTCTGTGTCGTTGGCGATCGTCGGTGGCACTTCAATACTGATATAACCGTCCAAACCCTTCGACTCTGCGTAAACTGGGGCGAAGATGTCGCAAGCGTTGCGGATATCTTCAAATACCAGAGATTCGTAAATCTCCATAACAGATTTGCCCGCCCGGATGCCCGCTTCGATATCCGCGTCGTAAATCACATTACCTGCGATCGCTTTCTCAAAAATAGCCGGATTAGATGTAATCCCGCGCAGTCCCCGACTTTCAATCATCTTTTTGAGTTCGCCGGACTCGATCAGATCGCGAGTCAAATTGTCCATCCAGATACTTTGGCCAATTTCTTTGATTTCTAACAGGTGATTCGTTGGTGTTGCTGTCATTACTGTAACTCCTACAATTTGATAGCTGTTAATTGGGACTTGGAAATTGGAAATTGAAAATTGAAAATTGGTAATTGAAAATTGGCAATGGGGAATTGGTAATTGGGAGTCGAAAGTTATAAGTTAAAACCCTCTTCCTTCTTCCTGACATCCGTTACATCCCGTACATTGCTCGTTGCCGAACTTCCTTCACTCTTGGACAGTTCTAGGATTGCGCGATCGATCTTGAATAAAAGACTCGACCATCGCTACATTTTCTTTGCTGCCGATAATCAAGGGCGATCGCTCGTGCAGTTTGGTCGGCACAACGTCTAAAATGTCTTGAATGCCCGTACTGGCGCGCCCGCCGGCTTGCTCCATCAAAAACGCCAAAGGAGCCGATTCGTAGAGCAAACGCAATTTGCCTTCCGGGTTTTTCACCGTTCCGGGGTACAAAAACACGCCTCCCTGGAACAAAATCCGGTGGAAATCTCCCACCAAAGCCCCACCGTAACGGGCGGTGTAGCCTTCGCTGCGGTGTACGTAGCGAATGTAGTCTCTCAAAGATTCCTCCCACTGCCAGAAGTTGCCTTCATTAACGCTGTAAATCGGGCCGCGATCGGGAACCTTAATGTTTTCGTTAGCTAGAATAAACTCGCCCAAGCTGGGGTCGAGGGTAAAGGAATGAACACCCTGACCGATCGAATAAACCAGCATGGTACTGGGGCCGTAGAGCACATAACCAGCGGCAATTTGTTTGTGTCCATGTTGCAGCAAGTCGGAAGCAGAGCCATCTGCATCGTCCCCCTCTTGCTTGCGGATGCTGAATATGGAGCCTACATTGAGATTGATGTCAAGATTGGAAGAACCGTCTATGGGGTCGTAGAGCAGACTGTAACGCCCGATCGGACAATTTTCGGGAATGTAGTAGGGTTTTTCCATTTCCTCCGAAGCCAAGCGGCAGACAAGTCCGCTTTGCTGGAATACCGAGATAAAGACTTCATTGGCATAGATATCCATCTTTTTGACGGATTCTCCCTGCACGTTCGTAGCCCCTGTAAACCCCAAGGCATCTGCCATTAATCCGGCTCTGCTGAGCCGCCTCGCGATCAGCTTGGCCGCCAGCCCGATGCGATTCATCAGGGCACTGAGATCCTGAGCATCTGCTGAAAAGCTGTGAAGTTGCTGGAGTACGTGACGAGATAGGGTTGTGCAATCGCGGTCTAAGGCTTGCACCTGATCTGTCGGGCCCAGGCGGGTTTCCCCTGTCGGCGCGTTTACCATGATTTTGATGTCCTCCCTGTCTTGCTGCTCTGGATTTGGGTTCGATGGAGTCCTTGACACTTGCCCCTGAATCGGCTACGAGACCGATCGTCCCCTAACTTCTATCTTAGGGAGGGTTTTGCCAAAGGGCGTCGAACTTTAGGTGAATTTTAGATCCCCACCGAAAATTGAGGAGTTCGATCGACTGTTGAGTCGGGAATTGTATCCAAAATCACTAAATTTTTTAAATTAACCGCAGAAGACGCAGAGGGCGCTGAGAGAAAAAGTGGCGATAGAGAAGCCTACGAACGTTGGCTAGCATCTCAAAAAGACCGACAACTTCCTTTGCGCGAAGAAGATGTAGAACCTATTGTTAATTTGCCGGAATTGCTTGCAGGCATTTACGATCGCGTCGGCTATGATTATCGGCTCGATTACGATCAATATCCCGTAAGTAAATTTTCGCCAAAGGTGATATGACACTCCAAAATTCTGGGTAAGTTATCCATAGAAATACGGTAATTGAAATTTAAGCAAATATACAGAGTCAGTCATTGACTTTTCTATTGACTTGTTTGAAATATACTCAAACACTCAACTTACCTTGCATAAATTTTTCAAGACTTGGGTTACAAAAACCCAAATATAAAATGTTTCTTGGTACTCATCACCCCAAAATAATGCTATGGATATTATTTCACAAATTCCCCATAACTTAGTCAACCACTATCAGATTAAAAATCTGCTTGGAGAAGGCGGTAGTAGCACAACTTACGAAGCCATTGACCTCAAAACCAATCAGCGAGTCGCACTCAAAGCTTTGTCTTTACAGAAGATGAATGACTGGAAAGTCCTGGAACTATTTGAACGAGAAGCCAATGTTTTATCAAAATTGAATCATCCGGGAATTCCGCGTTATTTGGATTATTTTTATGTCGATACTCCCGATAACCGTTGTTTTTATATAGTACAAGAACTGGCCCAAGGGCAATCTCTAGCAAGTTTAGTCGAATATGGCTGGCACGCTAGCGAAGCCGAAATTCAACGCATTGCCACACAAATTTTGGAGATTTTAGTTTATCTCCATTCACAAACACCACCTGTTATCCACCGGGATATTAAACCCGAAAATATTGTTTTCAAATCCCCCATCAATTCCCACCAACCAAAAGATTGGGAAGTTTGCTTAGTAGATTTTGGAGCCGTGCAAAACACTTATAACAATACTTTAATGCGAGGAAGTACCGTAGTTGGAACCTATGGTTATATGGCTCCAGAACAATTTCTCGGACAAGCCGTACCTGCAACAGATTTATATGGTTTAGGAGCGACGTTGTTGTATTTACTAACCCACCGTTCCCCCGCCGAATTACCAACAAATATACTAGAGAAAGATTTTCGCTCTCAAATTCAGATTTCTTCAGAATTTGCCGATTGGTTAGGAAAAACGATCGCGCCAGATTTAGAAAACCGCTTTCAATCGGCACAAGAAGCGCTTGAATCTCTTCGCAATCCTCGAATAGTTAGCGTTAAATCCAATCCGACGCAATGGAAAAAACGCCTCAAAATAGGAATTGCTGCTGTTGCTGCTGTTGCTGTTTTTAATCACTTTAAATATCCCATCCTCAACCGGATTGGATTTACACCCTATGCAGTTGTCGAGGCTGCCAGACAGGGAGATACTAAAACTGTTAGGCATTATCTGGCTCTTGGCATTAGTGCCAATAGCAGGGTAAAGAACGACGAGAATTTATTACACTTGGCTGGCTCAAAAGAGGTGGCAGAATTGTTAATTGCCAAAGGTGCAGATGTCAACGCTAAGGATTCATATGGCTATACCCCATTACACGTTGCTACGGCATCCGATCGCATAAAAGTGGCACAGACGCTAATTGCCAAAGGTGCAGATGTCAACGCTAAGGGTACAGATGGCTATACCCCATTACACTTTGCTGCTATGTTGGATCGCATAAAAGTAGCACAGATGCTAATTGCTAATGGTGCAGATATTAACGCCTGGACAGGAAGTCAATATTTTAATAAAACTCCTCTGTTCTTTGCCCGATCGCCTGAAATGGCCAAGTTGCTGATTGCTAAAGGTGCGGATGTCAATGCCAAAAACAAAAATGGCATGACTCCTCTACATACGGCGCGATCGAAGACAATCGCACAAATACTACTCTCTGCGGGCGCAAAAATTAACATCAAAGAAGAAAATGCCCGAAATGGCAAGGGTACAACTTTATTACATAACGCAGTCAAAATAGGCTTTAAGGAGTTGGTACAACAGCTAATTAAAGACGGTGCAAATGTTGCGATTCTGGATTTGGAAAAAAGAACTCCCCTGCATCTTGCTGTCGATCGAGGATCTCAAGATATCGCTGAACTGCTAATTGCTAATGGCGCCAGGGTTAACGTTAGAAATGCGAAGGGTCAAACTCCATTGTATCGAGCGATCGCGATCGGACACAATGAGATTGCTGCACTGCTAATTAACAAGGGTACAGATGTCAATAATATAGATGGATCTGGCACAACTCCACTGCACAAAGCCGCACATTATGGCACTGTAAAAATCTTAAAATTGCTGATTGCTAAAGGTGCAGAAATTAATATCCAGGATAATCAAAGAAAAACTCCACTGGATCTCGCCGTAGACCTGAAACTTCAGGATACAGTGGCGCTGCTAATTAGTAAAAACCCAGATGTTAATAGTGAAGACAAAGAAGGCAGAACTTTACTGCATATCGCTGTCGATTTCAAACTTGAGGATGTAGCCAAACAACTCATTGCCAAAGGTGCATTCGTTAATGCCAAAAATAACTTGCTTCAAACTCCCCTGCATCTTGCTGTTGCTCAAGGATCTCAAGATATCGCTGAACTGCTAATTGCTAATGGCGCAAGGGTTAACGCTAGAAATGCGGACGGTCAAACTCCATTGTATCAAGCGATCGCGATCGGACACAATGATATTGCTGCACTGCTAATTCAAAACGGTGCAGATGTTAATAATAGAGATATGTGTAACACAACTCCACTCCACAAAGCAGCACATTATGGCACTGTAGAAATCTTAAAATTGCTGATTGATAAAGGTGCAAAAATTGACGCTACAAACTGCGATGGCGACACGCCGCTCAAGATAGTAAAAACCAACTGGAACCCCGACCGAGACCCAGCAGCCAAAATACTCAGATCTCGCGGCGCAACAGACTAATTATCCACAATCAACCCAGGCAGAAAAATATGGAAACACTACAACGATCGGAAAAAATCATTGCTGAAAGATATCGCATTCTCGGCAAATTAGGACAGGGTGGAGTTGGAATCACCTATGCTGCTGTAGATTTAAACAGCAATCAAAAAGTTGCACTCAAAGCTTTATCCCTGCGTCTGACAACTGAATGGAAGAAAATCGAGTTATTTGAACGAGAAGCAAAAACTTTATCGGGATTGAATCATCCGGGAATTCCTCACTACATTGACTACTTTCAAGTTGATACTTCCCAAGATCGTTGTTTTTATATCGCCCAACAACTCGCACCGGGAAAGTCTCTCGCACAGTTGATAGAAAATGGCTGGAAACCAAGTGAAGATCAAGTGCGTCATATCGCCTATCAATTGCTAGAAATTCTAGCTTACCTGCAATCGCTGTTACCTCCTGCAATCCACCGAGATATTAAACCCCAAAATATTATTCTGCAAAAAAATGGGCGAGTCTTCCTAGTTGATTTTGGCGCAGTTCAAAATACTTACCACCATACCGTTACTGGAGGCAGTACCGTTGTCGGGACCTACGGTTACATGGCACCAGAACAATTCCGAGGAAAAGCTGTATTATCAACAGATTTGTATGGATTAGGAACCACACTACTTTTCCTGTTAACCCAGAAATTTCCATCGGATTTACCCAGAGAAAAGCTGAAGGTAAAATTCCGCGAGCTCGTCTCTATTTCTACAGAGTTTGCCGACTGGCTAGAGAAGATAACTGAACCCGCAATTGAAGATAGATTTCACTCAGCAAAAGATGCTTTATCAGCGCTGCGAGGGGAACAACCAAGGGGGATTAATCCCGACAAAATGTTTCAGCGATCGCCCCAAGCCCGAATTACTTTAATTGACACTAAACGGTGGTTATTAATCAAGATACACCCCGATCGTTCACCTAGCAAACTCAAGTGGTTTTTCCAGTTCATTCATCTGAGTTATAAATTTTTACTTCCATTCTCTTTGATTCTGGGATTTTTTCTATTTAGCTTGGGTGAATACACTACAACTTACTGGCTAAGTATATTATCCTTACAATTTTTCTTGATATCGATCCTGGCTATAACAACATTTACCCTATTTTATGCTTTGATATGGTTGTGTAGGTGCTTGTGTTGGACTGATTATCGTCAATTCACTAGACCAATTCAAATCCGTCCTCAAGATATCCAGCGGGTAAAGTTGAGGGGAATTCATCTGCCATTGCTCAAAAAATCGATTACTTTTTGCGGGATTCGCGCCAAGCCGCGTAACTATTGTTTTGGCTTATTTTTGCCGCAAGCTGAGAAAGAATGGTTGGTAGGGGAATTGAATGATTGTTTAAGTAAACTAAAATAAATCATTGTTGTTATCCACCGAGTCGATCAAAAACCCGTTTTTTTTCCGAGTGCGTGGATTAAATAAATGCGGAAGTATAGAAGATTTTATGTACTAATTTAGGCAATAATAATCATCAAAAAATCCTGGATCTGGCATGAGAATAAAACTATAAAGAATCTCGATATTTATGAAATAGGACTGCAAAAGGGGAAGCCGATCGCACTTCTTGAATACATAGCTAAAATGATTGGTTGAGAGTAGCGATCGCCTTGTGGATTGGTTATGCTTGAGTCAGGGTGCTCGTTTCTGCCAGTTTACTGACCAACAAAAATAAAGATGTTTGTGGTTAAATACCCTAAAGGCAAGAAATATCTCGCCCTGACTGGGGTAGTGTCGTTAAGCTCCTGTATCTCCTAAGCGTGAAGGTTCCATTGATGAGTAGTTCCCCAAGAAAGAAAAAAACCATCCTGTTTTTGGCAGCCAACCCCAAAAATACCACCCATGTGGACTTACAGAAAGAGGCGAAGGAAATTGCAGAGGGATTGCAACGCTCTAAAAAGGGCGACAATTTTCAACTGGAGCAACAGTGGGCGGTGACGCCAAGAGAAATGCAGCGAGCCGTATTAGATTATAAACCAGAGATTGTGCATTTCTCTGGGCATGGTGCAGGAGAAGGGGGTTTAGCCCTAGAAGATGGCATGGGGCAGATTAAGCTAGTAAATGCTAAAGCTTTGGCAGCTTTGTTTGAGGCGTTTAATGAGTACGTGGAGTGCGTCATACTCAACGCTTGCTATTCAGAAGTGCAAGCGGCTGCGATCGCACGTCACATTCCATACGTTATCGGCCTGAAGCAAACGGTGGGAGATAACGCCGCACGAGAATTTGCTGTAGGTTTTTACGATACGTTGGCGGCGGGGGAGTCGATCGAACTTGCCTATAAGTTGGGTTGCGTTAGCATCAGCATGGCAGGGATTCCAGAAGAACTTACTCCGGTATTAAAGAAGAAGTCGGGTTTTTCTGAGTTGAATGCAGAGTCGTCGTTGTTTGTGCTGGAAGCTGCGCGAGCGATCGCCGCACCTCCCCTTTCTATTCTCAATTTAGATAACCCAGAAGGTTCTGTTAGTTTAGATTCACCCCTATATATTGATCGGCGTCCTATTGAATGGGACTCCTACCAAACTATTGTAAAGCCCGGAGCTTTAATCCGAATCAAAGCCCCCCGGCAAATGGGAAAAACTTCCTTAGTGCAGCGAATTTTATCCCACGCCAACCAACAGGGATATCAAAGGGCTTATTTAAACTTTCAATCGGCTGATGGCAGTTCTCTGACCAATATTGATGAGTTGTTGCAGTGGTTTTGTGGTGAGATTACCAATGAATTAAATTTAGAAGATAGGTTAGGAGAATATTGGAAAGGCGTTCTCGGCAGTAAAAATAAAGCTACGAAGTATTTCCAACGCTATCTACTATCTGACAGCGATCGGTCTGTTGTTTTAGGGTTAGATGAAGTTGATCGGATTTTTCAGTATTCGGAAATAGCCACCGACTTCTTTGGATTATTACGAGCTTGGCACGAGCGGGGAAAAAATGAGCCTATTTGGAAAAAGCTGAGGTTAGTCATTTCTCACTCTCAAGAAGTTTATATACCTCTCAATATTAATCAATCGCCATTTAACGTGGGATTGCCCATAGAGTTACCTGAACTCAATCAGAGACAGGTAACAGATTTAGTGTATCGACACCGATTAAATTGGTCAAATCAAGAGATTTGTGACCTGATGGAAATGGTGGGCGGTCATCCTTATTTAGTTAGAGTTGCTCTCTACCAAGTTGCCAGGGGGAGAATTAGCTTAGAGCGGTTGCTAAAAGTCGCTCCTACTGAAGAAGGCCCTTACTACGATCATTTACGACGGCATTTAGTTAACTTGGAAACAGATGCAGAACTAGCAGCAACAATTAGAGAAGTCATTAACAGCGAACAACCTGTAGAAATTAATACCGGAGAGGCTTTTAAATTGCGAAGCATGGGGTTGATCAAATTTCAGGGAAATGCTGTAATGCCCTTCTGTGGTTTGTATCGTCAATATTTTCAGCATCGCCTAGCCTCTCCCCAAGCGAAGATGACTGCTGTGCAACAAATTAATAACCAATCAAGCTTGCACGTAGAGAGTAATTTAGCAGCTATTATTTTCTCGGATGTCGTTAATTCCACCGCCTTATCAGTTGCCAACCAAAAGCTGACACTAGAATTAGTGAATCGAGATTTTAACATCATCCGAGGCATCTGCGCTAAACATCAAGGCAAAGTCCTGAAAGAAATGGGCGATGGTTTATTAATTTGCTTTCCCGAAAGTGCCGTAAAAGCAGTTGCTTGTTCGCTAGAAATACAACGAAATTTCGCCGAAGCTGCTACAACCTTACCTCCGAGTCATGTCCTGCAACACCGCATTGGTATTCACTTGGGAGAAATCTTCTCTCTTAATAATGATATCAGGGGGGCTGGCGTAAATTTAGCTGCTCGTTTAGAAGGGAAAGCAGAGCCAGGAGGGATCTGTATTTCTGAGACAGCTTATCAAGTCGTTAAAACCCATTTATCTTTAAATGTGATTGACTTAGGTCTGCAAGAGTTAAAGGGAATTTCTGAACGTGTAAGACTCTACAAATTGATTCCTTGATTCTCTGATTTTCCACCTATGAATTAACAAAGACCTATGAAAGATTATCAATATCAAGTGGGAGGGAGCCTGCCTGCAAACGCCCCAACTTATGTCACTAGAAAGGCGGACGAAGAACTTTATCAAGCTTTAAAAGCCGGAGAATTTTGCTATGTTCTTAATTCCAGACAAATGGGAAAATCATCCCTGCGAGTGCGGACAATGCAGCGGTTACAAGCAGAGGGAATCGCCTGTAGTAGCATTGATATCACAGAAATTGGCACCTCAGATATTACGCCAGAAGAGTGGTATGCCGGGGTGATAGATAGCATCATCAGCCGATTAAATTTGTATGACGTTTTTGATTTAGATGAATGGTGGGAGCAGAACAGATTACTCTCGAATGTTAAACGATTTAGTAAATTTATTGAAGAAGTATTACTCAAGAATATCTCAGAAAATATAGTAATCTTTGTCGATGAATCGGACAGCTTAATCAGCTTAAACTTTAAAATAGAAGATTTTTTTGCTGTGATTCGTGATTGCTATAATAATCGAGCGGATCAACCCGACTATCGTCGATTAACATTTACGATGTTAGGGGTAGCAACTCCCTCAGATTTAATTCAAGACAAGCGACGCACTCCGTTTAATATTGGTCGAGGAATAGAGTTAACAGGGTTTCAATTAGCAGAAGCCCAACCTTTGGCAGTCGGGTTAGAAATTCAAGAAAAAAATTCGCAAGCATTATTAGAAGCAATCTTATATTGGACGGGCGGACAGCCCTTTATAACACAAAAACTTTGTAAATTACTTCTCATTTACGCCAACTCTGCCTCAATCCAAAATCCTGCTGAGTGGGTAGGAGATTTAGTTCGAGAAAAGGTGATTGAAAATTGGGAAGGGCAGGATGAACCAGAGCATTTAAAGACGATTCGCGATCGCATTTTACGCAGCGAACAACGGGCAAGTAGGTTATTGGGACTATATCAGCAAATTTTGCAGCACAATGAGATAGCGGCTGATGATAGTCCCGAACAAATGGAACTACGATTAACTGGGTTGGTGGTTAAGCAGTCTGGCAAACTTAAAGTTTATAACCGGATTTATCAATCGGTTTTTAACCTTAATTGGGTGGAAAAACAATTAGCGAATCTCCGCCCTTATAGCGAAAGCTTTAAAGCTTGGATAGATTCTGATTGCCAAGATGAATCGCGACTGTTGCGGGGGCAAGCGTTGCAAGATGCTCAAAATTGGACCGCAGATAAAAGTTTGAGCGATTTGGATTATCAGTTTTTAAATGCCAGTCGGGAAGTCCAACAACGGGAAGTTGAACGAGAGTTAGAAGCACAGAGACAAGCGAATAAAATTTTGACTCAAGCCAATCAGACGCTAATTAAAGCAGAGCAATTAGCCACCTATAAAGTCACTCAAGCCCAGAATTTAGCAAATGTAATCCAGGAAACTGCTTTTTCTAATGAATCATTTCGTTCAGGACAGACATTCCCAGCACTTTTGGAAGCATTAAAGGCAGGGCAAGCATTCAAACAACTAGATGCTTCTGCCGAGACGACAAAACAAATTAGAGGACGAGTGATAGCTGCGCTGCAACAAGCAGTGTCCGCAGTAAAAGAGCGCAATCATTTGGAAGGGCATAACAATGTCGTCATTAGCGTCGCCGTTAGTCCCGATGGCAAAACTTTGGCTTCTGTAAGCTATGACAACACCATCAAACTGTGGAATCTGCAAAGCCAAAAACCCATCGCTACCCTCACTGACCATAGCGATTTGGTCAATAGCGTCGCCTTTAGTCCCGATGGCAAAACTTTGGCTTCTGCAAGCAGTGACAAGACCATCAAACTGTGGAACCTGCAAACCCAAAAACCCATCGCCACCCTCACTGACCATAGCGATTTGGTCAATAGCGTCGCTTTTAGTCCCGATGGCAAAACTTTGGCTTCTGGAAGCGATGACAAGACCATCAAACTGTGGAACCTGCAAACCCAAAAACCCATCGCTACCCTCACCGGGCATAGCAATTCGGTCAATAGCATCGCCTTTAGTCCAGATGGCTTGACTTTGGCTTCTGCAAGCTATGACAACACCATCAAACTGTGGAACCTGCAAACCCAAAAAGAACTCTACACCCTCACCAGGCATAGCAGTTTGGTCAATAGCGTTGCCTTTAGTCCAGATGGCTTGACTTTGGCTTCTGCAAGCTATGACAACACCATCAAACTGTGGAACCTGCAAACCCA
>NZ_JAUBVF010000059.1:0-40172 GCF_036705685.1 Microcoleus sp. AT3-A2 | reverse complement strand
TTAGTCATTAGTCATTAGTCATTAGTCATTAGTCATTAGTCATTAGTCATTAGTCATTAGTCATTAGTCATTAGTTATTAGTCATTAGTTATTAGTCATTAGTTATTAGTCATTAGTCATTAGTCATTAGTTATTAGTCATTAGTCATTAGTTATTAGTCATTGGTTCTTAGTCACTGGAGATCGATTATCTATCCTGAGTTGTTAGTTATAGCAGAAGAAAGTTCGGTAACGAATTGGGAAGCGATTTAACGGATAGAAGGAATAAGCAATAAGAGCAATGGTTTCAGCAATTAAGAACGTCTTGGCGGTTCCTATATTCTAACTGTTGTCACTGCTCGTGAGGTACAGCCCGATCGCTGCCCATTACCAATTACCGATGACCTAAGTCATAACTAATGACTGATGACTAATGACTCATAACTGATGACTAATTAGAACTTTTGGCCGACAAAAACCGATCGCACATCTCCTCCCTTGCGAATCACTGCTTCTTGATTTTTGATTTCTGCCAGCGTCCAACCGCTAGCGCCGATGCTTTCGCCGACATAAATTCTGCGGGCTACGCCGTCTACTTCAAACAAAGCAGCCGATCGATCGCCCAACTCCAAAATCCCTACCAACGTGTGCGCGGAAGTTGGGGCGCTGCTGACGGCTGGTGCCGATTGCTCCGGCGCGGGCGCGGATTGCTGGGCTGGGGGCGCTGGTGCCGGTTCGGTTTCGCGAGCCAAAATCTTTGGCTGGGGAGACTCCGAGGAAGGGGAAGCAGCGAGGGGATCTCGATTGCCCGCAGCGGCGATCGCACGACCGGAGGCTGGAGCCGCCGGCGAGGGCGAAACTGCGCTGGTTTGAGGAGCAGCCGGAGCAGCAGCTACCGGAGCAGCCGGAGCCACAGTCACCTGAGCGGGGGGAGGGATGACTACCACTTGGGGTGCTGGTGCTCCCGGCTGAGCGGCAGCTTGTTCGAGGGCATTAGCAATGCGGTTGACTGCTGTGGAAAGACCTGCCGTTGCCGGGGGCGCGCCGGAAATTGGAATGCTCGGCAGCGTCCCTGGGGTGGGGGCTCCGGGAACTCCTGCAAGTTGGGGGTTAGCTGGGGGTGCTTTTTTTTGTTCGATCGCTTCTAGCGAGCGCTGCACGTATTCCACAAACGGGGTATCTGGTGCTGTTTTGCCACTTGCTGCGGGTGTCTCTGGTGCGGGGGCGGCGGGCAAGCGCACGAGTCCCGATCTGCTTGCGAGCCATAACCCCATGACTAGCAGCAGCGACCCAAATGCTGCTCCCAGCAGCATTCTGTCGAATGATTGTTTGGACTGCTGTTTTTTGGCTGTTTCTAGGGCGACTTGGCGGGCGATCGCTTCTACGTCTTTTTCGTCCCGCTGCGGCTGGGGGGGTGCCAACTGCGACAAAACTATTTGAGGTACTGAGATCGACTTGAGCGCCACGAATTCTGGCTGCACGGGCTCGGATGGCAGTCCGCCGCTACCGTCGAATGCTCGATCAACTCCTTCAAACAGTTCGTCCATCAACTGATCGGCGTAGGACTCTACTGCCACTGCTTCGGCTGGCACTGTTTCCACCGTCGCCCTCACGGCGATCGGCTCTGACGCTGATTCCAAAGACATCTGTTTGGCGATTACTTTTTGAGGCATAGTTTTCTGTTTGCTCCCGCTCCTCGACAACCCTGAGATTCTCAACTTCAGACTTCTACAGGATAGTTGTGATGTTGACCAATTCTTGGTTAAGAACAGGTCAATTGTATCTCACCCATCACCATATTTTTAGTCCTCGACCAACTTAACTTTGCCCGATCGACTTTTGTTTTACCTGTTTTGTGCCTTTTCGCCCCTGTTTTCTGCTGCCAGTCTTATTTGCTTACCTTGACTTTTACTGCACATTCTACTGCTTTTGTCAACCCCACCCTCCGGGCTTCGCAGTTTTGGACACACAGCTTTACTTGAGGCGATCGCAAAAAGAGCGGGTTTATTTTTAGCAGGAGCTAAACACAACACTCGGACAACCCAAATTAACCCACCCGTTCCGCCAATTCCAACCAGCGCTCAGTCGCCTTATCGATCTCCTGCGTCAACTGAGCCAAACGATCCGATAACTTCTTCATCTCTGCAAACTCGCTCGGAGCATTGTGAGACAAAATCTTCTCAATGTCTTCTTTTTCAGCTTCCATTTTCGGGATTTGACTTTCTAATTGTTCGTATTCCCGCTTCTCATTGAAGGAAAATTTGGTAGTTTTTTGAGTGGGATTTGTGGGTTTTGAATTGTTAGATTCAACAGTGCGCGTAACTTTTTCTTTTTCTTTTTGCCCTTTAATTTCCTTGGCTTCTTCCGCTTTTTTGTAATCTAAATACACCGAATAATTACCGGGATACAAGCGCAAATTGCCCCCAGGCTCCAAGGCGAAAACCATGTCGATCGTGCGATCGAGAAAATAGCGATCGTGGGACACCACAATCACACAGCCGTTAAAATCTTCGAGATAATCCTCCAAAACCGCCAAAGTCTGCACGTCCAGGTCGTTTGTCGGTTCGTCCAAAATCAGCAGGTTTGGCGCACTCATCAGCACTTTTAACAGAAATAACCGGCGCTTTTCCCCGCCCGAAAGTTTGTTAATCGGTGCATACTGTTGGTTCGGTGGAAACAGAAACTTTTCCAACATTTGAGAAGCGGTAATGATTTCCCCATCCGCCGTTTGCACCAACTCCGCCACACTTTTCAAGTATTCAATAACTCGCTGGTCTTCGTTCGGCGTCAAATCCTCTGAATGCTGGTCAAAATAACCGATATGAATGGTTGTGCCAATTTCGACTGTACCCGAATCCGGCTGAATGCGTCCGGTGATGATATCCATCAGCGTCGATTTTCCCGCACCGTTGCAGCCAATAATTCCTATCCGGTCTTCGGGAGTGAAATTGTAGGTAAAATCTTTAATTAAAGTGCGATCGCCGTAAGCTTTACAGATATTCAGTAACTCAATCACCTTCTTACCAATCCGGCGGCCCGCTGTGGCAATTTCGACTTTGCCGTTGGCTGTTTTGAACTCCTGGGCTCGCATATCTTTAATGCGATCGATCCGAGCTTTTTGCTTGGTACTCCGCGCTTTCGGCCCGCGTTTGAGCCATTCCAATTCGCGCCGCAATACACCCGCGTGTTTGCGAACACTGCTGGCGGCCGATTCTTCAGCTAGGGCTTTTTTCTCCAAGTAATAAGCGTAATTGCCAGCATAATTGTAAAGGTCGCCGCGATCGATCTCCAGGATGCGATTGGTAACGCGATCGAGAAAATAGCGATCGTGCGTAATCAGCAGCAAAGCACCGCGATAGCCGTTCAAATAGTTCTGCAACCACTCCACAGACAGCGCATCCAAGTGGTTTGTCGGTTCATCCATCAGCAACACATCGGGCTCGGACAACAAGGCTGTTGCTAAGGCAATTCGCTTGCGGTAGCCGCCGGACAAATCGGCAATTTTCGCATCAAAATCCTCAATCCCCAACTTGGTCAAAATCAATTTTGCCTTGGTTTCCAAATCCCACGCATCCACCTCATCAATGCGTTCAGACACTGCAGACAGACGCGCCATCAACTTGTCTGTATCGCCTTTGCCGTGGGACAATTGAGCGGAAATTTCCTCGTATTCTCGCACTAAAGCCATTTGTTCGCCACTGTCGGCAAATACTTGCTCTAAGACAGTGTGATTTTCGTCTAAATCCGGCTGTTGGGGGAGATAGACAATTGTAGACCCTGGATTGACCCAGCGATCGCCAGAGTCGATCGACTCCATACCCGCAATCATTTTCAGCAGGGTTGATTTGCCGGAACCGTTGGTGCCGATGAGTCCGACTTTATCGCCTTCATCGAGGCTGAAGCTGGCATCTGTCAAGAGTTCCTTGATGCCGAAGTCTTTTTTGATCGATCGCAGAGTAAAAATAGTCATGAGTATAGAAAGTCATTTACCTGACTTAGTTTAACGCAAGTTCGATCGAGTCCGGCTGCGTCGGTATGGTCTGTAGTTCCGATCAAACTTTTTCAAGACAAGGGCGAACTCGATTTTTATGACTATGTAAATTTCGATCGATGTTCCGAATAATCGCTTATTAAAACAGTGACTTCTCCACTTTAAGAGGATAAGTGATCCAGATCTAGCTGATCACTCTCCACATACTCCTTTGCTGTCATGTCTTCCAAAGCTACTACCGAACCCTCCACATTTTGGAATCGTCCAGATTCAGGGATTAATTTCAACCACTGTTTTAGAAACTGATCCCATCCTATTCCCTTAAACTGATTCTGTTCCTCGTCCCGGATAAACCAAAATATTAATCGGATTTCACAGCTATTCCATGAAGGTTCTGCGCGCACTCTAATCTCACGTAAAGCGCGAAGAGCTTCTCCTTCAGGGGAGGATTTATTATGCTTATCGCGTAGCCGATTTTGGAGATTTTCAGCAAAGTCAGTGAAGTCGTCAGGGAAAGCAAATCGAGCACGCTTTCGTTTCAGTGCTTGCCCAAGTTGCCTAATCTCCTCATCGTTAAGACATCCTGGTTTGCGTTCCCATTCTGCCACAACAGCCTTTTCTACTGTCATTACACGATCGAGATCAGCGACAAGATTAAGTTCTGCAATTCCAGGAATATAAGCATATTGAGGCTGTCTACTTCGTTGAATGTCATGCAACTTTATTCCATCGACCTCCACAAGAGGTACGACTTCAACAAATGGACGCTTGTCACAAGTGCGAACAATATCGCAGGTTTGTGTAACTACGGCAAAACCCTTGACCTCAGATTCTGCAAGATCAGTTTCTGCTTGTGCAACATCAGCAGAGTCAGATGTCAAAGGGCGTTGAGGATTAAAGCGATAAACAAACCAATGTTCTCCAAGCACACAATCACCCTGACACCACTCTTTTAGAGCAGTGTCTACCGTCTGAATCCAAACATCACGATGATCATTGACCACTATTATTCTTTCGGCTCCTTGCTACTCTAGCAGGTCTTGATCGTCCACCTTCCCGATGGATAGGCTCTTGGAGAGCGTCAACCAGATCCGCTGGATTCTGAGGCCTACGTGCCACAAGCGCATCTTCAGACAAAGAACCTAATTTTGGCTTTTGAGGCGCATTACCAAAGCCAACAATCTTCTTGAATTCCTCGTATTTACCTGCGACGAGTAGGTCAAAAAATTGATTGCCATTACTGCCTTTCAGTAACAGACTGCGATTGAGATTTGCACTTCCTCTATCGATGTATTTAATAGCCTCTAACAGTTGATTAAGCTGTTCTTCATTAAAGCTAGACAATGGTTGCCCACTTGCCCAATAATGAAGGCTTCTGCGTGAAACATTGAATAATTTAGCAAGCTGATCCCAGGTTAACCCGCTTAATCTTCTCAATTCGCTAATAGATTTCTGCGTTGCTTCTGGAGAGCTAGTCGCTCGCAAAGTAATCCCACTGGTCGTCCTGTCTACAGCAGCTAACAACCCTCGATGGTCACTTACTCTAGAAGCAGTTGTCCCCGAACTAACTAGGGAAATTATAGAACCCATAAATGAATGAGTATCTGAATCTTTCATAGCTCCCAGGGCAGAGGTACTCCGCTCATTAGGGTTTCTACTCAACCGAGTGCTCATAATTCACCTCCAAAACGCCGCAAAAAGTCATCTTTTACTGCCCACCGGAAGAAAGTATAAATCCTTTCAGCAAAACACCGTCCTTCACTCATCAACTCTTCAATACTGAATTCTCGATTTTTTGAAAGGGACATATCTAGATCGAGTATCCAGCTAGATTCAGCCACAGGTTCAATTGCATCTGGATCGAAAGTTGCACCAGGAGGCATAAGTCCCCATCTTGCAATAATTTGCTCACCTCCATTTGGAATTACAAACAAATATTCATTAACGGTTTGATGAATATATTCTCTAAATTCAGCAGCCATAAGTCCCGCCATCTCAGGTTTTACCAGTGATGATATGTCTTGCAAATCTTCACCAATAAGCCGATCGATATATCGCAATCCAAATCTTTCAATAATTTGGGGTTTAAAACTTTTATCAAATGCGATGAGCAAATGTTCTAAACGTTCCAAAAAATCACGACGGCTGGAGTAAGCTGTTGTCTCAAGCGCCATAAAATTAGGTGCTAAAGATACGCGCCAGCTATGTGCTGTATCTATGAACCGCCAGGTTACCTGAACAGTCGGTTGTACACCACCTGGAGGTCCAAAGACTAAAATTTGAGTTTGTTCGGGTTGTAGGATAGGATATTTTTCTCTAATTGCCTCTTGAAATGAACCCACAAAATCTTTCTTCTCGATCGAGAGAATAGGTGGAAAGCGCACCTGTGCAATCACTCGAATCAGAGGGGCATCCTTCAACGGTACCTCTTCAGGTGGCTGTGCGGTGAGTGGATTGTCATTAACCACTTTCTACATCCTTTTTGGAGCTTTCAGAGAAATTAAGCATAGCTAGAGTCTAGAGATGGGACTATCGTTCCCTATAACTATGATATAACAACATTGTGAAGTAAAGTGTGAAGTAAAAAAAATTCCCGTAAAACACTTAGAAATAGAGATAAAATCGACTAGACCTTTATACTGCGTAATGTTTGCTCAAACCGATCGCCCTGCCAATTGACGAAATAACCAAATTCTGCCAACAGTGGCAAATCATCGAACTCTCCCTCTTTGGTTAGATACTTCGTGACGACTTTCATGCAGACAGCGACATCGATATCCTAGTTGCTTTTGCCCCCACAGCCAACGGGGGTCTACTCGATCGCGCCCAAATGCAGGAAGAACTCGAAGCAATCCTCAGCAGACGAGTCGATCTAATCAGTAAACGGGCGATTGATCGCACTTCCAACCCCATTCGCCGTCAAGAAATTCTCTCTACTGCTCAAACTATTTATGTCAAATAACCGCGATCGCGCTTCCTTAATCGATCGCTCTTTTTATTCTAACAACTGCTTCTCCCGTTTTACCCGTTGCGCGATCGGGTATTGATAAGAATTCGTGCCGATCGACTGCTTAAACAGATCAGCGAAAAGTCCGTTAAGGTTATCTGTTTTCAGCCGAGATTAGGCAAGCAAAATCGTTGGCTTTGTTGGTAAGTCCCAGCGATCGCCGATCGGTATAACACATCACTGCAACCGACCTTATGCTAAGTTATTTTTGGAATTAGGAGCGATCGACCGCGCCAGCAAAAAAGGAGGATGTACAAAAATGGGTAAAGGCAGGTTAGAAGCATTCAGCGATGGTGTAATAGCCATTCTCATCACCATTATGGTGCTGGAATTGAAAGTGCCCCATGAAGCTGATTTAGCTGCGCTGCGTCCGCTAATCCCAGTATTTCTGAGCTATGTACTCAGTTTTATTTATCTTGGTATCTACTGGAACAACCACCATCACTTGTTACAAGCGGCTCGGCACGTCAATGGTAATGTGTTGTGGGCTAATTTGCATCTGCTGTTCTGGTTGTCACTGATTCCCTTTGTCACTGCCTGGACAGGCGAGAATCACTTCGCTGCGTGGCCAGTTGCGCTTTATGGCACAGTGCTGTTGTTGGCTGCGATCGCTTATTTCATTCTTACTCGTGTCCTTATTTCTTACCACGGTAAAGATTCCACTCTGGCAATTGCACTTGGGCGAGACTTTAAGGGGAAGGTATCAGTGGTGATTTATGCCGTAGCAATCCTGCTTTCCTTTGTGAACTCATGGTTTGCTTTCATGCTGTATGTTTTAGTTGCAATCATGTGGCTGATCCCCGATCGGCGTATTGAGAAAACTCTGAATTCGTGAAGAATATTCCGCGAAAAGCCATCGCCAGCCAGCTAACACTTCGCTTTAGGAATTAACAAATGACAATTCATCAAAACGGACTTTTTATTGAACCCGGTCAAGGTCGTTCTTACTACTTTGGTCAAGACCTCTATACCTTCAAGGCCGTTGGTGAAGAGACAGGGGAAGCCTATGCGCTTTGTGAGGTAATTGTTGCACCTGGTGGCGGTACGCCAACCCATCGCCACAACCGAGAAAATGAATCATTTTATGTTCAAGACGGAGAGATTGAATTCCAGCTTGACGATCGTACTTTCGTTGTGACGGCTGGAACCTTTCTTTATTCACCGAAAGGTCAGCTTCACCGATTTACGAATACCACCGCTACACCCGCTAAAATGCTGGTTTGGGTCACTCCTGCTGGCTTTGAGAAATTTATTGCCGAAGTTGGAAAGGCCGTCAATGGTGAGATTACCCTTGGAGCATCCTTGAGCCCTGAAGACCTTGACAAAATTCTTACTACTGCTCCCAAGTACGGTATCGAGATCGTACCTCCACCCTCTGAGGAGTGTGCCTAGATAGCAATCACTCTTGAAGTCATGGTAGAAATATTGGGACTAAAAATATTTTAAAGCAGTTTGTACGATTCTGAATTGTCTATTAATTCACTTTGTTCACCAGGATAAAAGCGATCGTCCCAAATCTCGGTCAAGTCGTAAAGACAACTGATATCGTTTCCGGTTGCATCGGTATTTTTCAGATGTCCAAACTGTCATTTGTCCCAAAATCATAATTTTAGTCAACACTCAAAAATCATGAGGAGTGCAATCCGAATTGATATTACTTGACTTATATCTAGAGACGGGTTGTTTCAACAAACGCTTCTCTATCTTTAGGAAGAGATAAACGCGCCCTGAACTAACGCCACCAAAATAAGGTTTTGAGTAAGAAAGCAGGGGGGGAAAGTACGAATACACATTGTAGGGTTTCCTTGCCTGTCATTCCCAAGTGCGATCGCCGAAGATAAGAGTATAGAAATTAAACGGTTGGTTTTCACCCGCCCTTACACAAAATGAACTCACAACTAGAACAACAAGTAACAATTCTACAAGACGAAACAGCAGCGGCCGGGAATTCAGCCAACCCAACAGTTGAAACTCATGTATTCGCCTCAGAATTTGCAACAGAGGAAAAAGTCAGAGTGGAAGAATTTAAGATTAGCGGCGACAGCCTAATTGGTAAAGTCAAAGAACTAATTCAGCAAGGAAAACTCCGCCGCCTCGTCATCAAAAACTCGCAAGGGCGGACTTTGGCAGACATTCCGCTGATGGCGGGATTGGTAGGCGGCGTTGCCGGCTCAGTAGTCTTTCCAATTGCTGCTGTACTTGCTACAGTTGGGGCAGTTGCAGCTCATTTGACTGTAGCCATCGAGCGCAAAGAATAGTCATTAGTAATTAAAAATCTTCTCTTCAAGTCCGCGAAGGCGGACTTTGTTTGTTTAGTAGCGATTTCAATCGCCGAATTGTCTGATCAACGTAACTTCTCCGGTACACTCGCCGCAGGTTGGTCTAAATAATTGTAAACAATCCGCGAAATTCGACGGACAAAATCTCTCACAATCGGGTCATTGTAAGGACGTTTGACAAAGATTGCCGCTAAATAACGCTTCCCATTCGGCATATCAATAATTCCAGCATCGCCAACTACAAAGCCGATATCTCCGGTTTTGTCAGCAATCACGGCTCCCGCCCCTAAACCCGAAGGCAAAAGCGTTCTAGTTGTTGTGTGCCGCAGTAATTCTAACGCTTGTTCCCGGCTCGATTCAGAAACTAATTTATCGCGAGACAGCATCGCCAGCAACTTTACCATATCCACAGAACTTGTGGTATTTGTTCCTTGAAAATCGCCGAGCCAATTGCGAATTCTGGTATCAGTTAATCCCCAACTGCGAAAACGCTCATTGAGTTTAGCAATTCCCCCCAAACGTTCAATAATCATATTGGTGGCTGTATTGTCGCTGATGGTAATCATTTTATCTACGGTTTCTTTGATGCTAAACCGAGTTCCATCAGGTTCGTCTTGCATAGTTCCAGAACCGCTGGCTACTAAGTCGGACTTCATAACTAATGTTTCGTCGAGGCTAACTTTGCCTGCGTCTACATCTTGATAAAAAGCAATCAGAATTGGTAATTTGATGGTACTCGCGGCCGGAAATACTCGATCGCCCTTGATATCCAAATAGTTTCCTGTATCTAAATCCAGAAAAAACATTCCGGCGCTGAGGGATCTATACTGTTCGATCGCACTTTCGATTTGAGGCTTGATGGCTGTCATTTCCGAGCCTGTTGACATCCCCAAATCAGTGGAATAGTTTCTCTGATTTTCCGGCGAAACAGTGGGCGTAACTTGACCTGCTGCTTGTTCTATGCGGGTAATAGCTGTTGGGCTCAAAGACTCGTTGCCCGCTATTTGCTCTGGATTAGGCAACTGAAATGACCAGCGCGTGGCAGATTCTCTAATGACTCGGACTTTTTGCGGGTCTAACTTATAACCGGGAGTTAATTGTATCACTAACCTGGTAGTTCCGGTATCAAACTGCCCGACTCTAATTTGTTGAATAGCTGAGTTGTAGCTTTGAGGACTTTCGGGATACTCCAAGACTATTCCCGGTAAGTCAATTACTAAGCGGGTGGGATTGGCGATTAGTTTGACTTCCGGCTGAACTCCTGAATCTGTGGTTAAATTGAGTTGGTTCTCGCGGGGATCGAAGTGCCAAGATGTTAGTGTATCAGCTTTTGCGGGCAGGGCGATCGAGAAAAGACTAAGGGCGGCCGGCAACAGCCATCGAAGTTTTAGAGTCATGTTTGAAGAGAAAGAGTTTAACGGGTGCAACGAGAAAGCGGCTGGAAAAACGTTATCAACCGCTTTCGAGACGAAGCACCTAGAATCATACAGTCAACTCTTGCCCGCAGCCGTATTTTTTTTATTCTCTTTGAGAGTATTTTGTTTCCGGGACTGATCTCAAATCCGCTTCTATTACCCCTTTTTCTTCCAGTCTCGCCCAGGCGGACGAAAGTGTGTACAGTCGTTGACTCTCTTGGCAGAATTCTTGTTTTGTCTGCACAAATTTTATTCACCTGAGATGAATTCAAGTTAGGCGACTTCCCGATTTCTAGCATCTTCGAGGGAGTCGATCGCGGCTTTGAGAAACACTTTTCCTTTAGCAACAAATCGGCGATCGCTCAAAGGATCGTAAGCTTCCCAATTACCGCTAACTTCGCGATCGCGCCACAAAAACCAGCAGCGGTAGATTTCCCCGCTATCTATATCATCGCACAAAGCCAGCCAATCATCCCCCGTGAGAGCGCTGGCATCTAATGCTACCAATTCCACCCACGCAAGTGCAGTGCAGGCATCGATAGCCTCAGCATCAACCGAGTCAGATTTGGTAGCTATAGGTTGTGGCGAACACAGTGTAGACTTCATAATTTCTCCTTAATTAAATGAATGAATTTGCTTATTTATGGAACTGACCCGGTACGCCAAGTGGAAAAACTGTCTTTTGATAAATTTCTGGTTGGTCAAATTTACCAGCGGCTGATGCTTCTGTTAAATTATTAAGTGTATTAATTGTGAAAATGGCGGCGGTTCCCAAAGCGGCCATTGCCAGTCTGTGTAAGATTTTGCTCATTTGGCTGCTCCTTTTTTGCTTGGTGTATCTACTCTAAAAAGTTAAGTGGTGAGTAGCGGCGGAGATTGGGGAGTTAAGAAAAACTTTTTCTCCTCAAATATATTCAACTGTTGAAGCCGTTATCAGGACAGAGTTTGAGGAGTCGATCGCCCAAAAAATCTCTCCAAGTAAAATTCCTTAAATTCCGGCTGGCTGATTATCTTCCTTAAAATCGCCCAAAATAGGAACTTAAGGCGTTAAAATTTCTAGATTCGTTCCCCTTTCAGTGCAAGCGAAGTGCTCAAGTCAAAACGCGATCGTGGTCGCATTCTCACTGCCTCTGGCTTAAAGAAACTTAACGAGGCGCTCCAAGAATGGTCTGACCAAAATAACATTAGAGGTACTCTGACGGAAATCGAGGCTGAATCTGGCGTCGGTGCCGATACAGTCAGCAAAATTAAGCAGGGTAGAGAAGGTGCGGATTTGAGTAAAATTCGACAGTTGTTCGCGGCTTTTGAAATGACTCTGGCTGCTAGCGACCATCGATCGGCTAAACTTGAGGAACCGACAAGTTTAGACGAGCTGGACAATTCGCCGGCAGCGGAAGATACAGCCAGCAACAGAATTGTTAAAGTATTTGTCAGTTATCGCAGCGCCGAACCCGATCGCGAGTTAGGAAAACAGTTAGAAACGGCCTTAAGCGCGATCGGTCATACAGTTTTCACAGCAGAAAATAACATTAGATTAGGAGATAATTGGTTCGATCGCATTAATTTCTTTCTCCAAGAATGCGATTATTTGTTGTTGCTGCTGCCGCCAACGGGAAACCAAAGCGAACTACTAACATATCAAGTTCAGCAAGCAAAAGAGCTGCAAGACTCTCGCCCTGACAGAAAACCAATAATTCTCCCCATCCGCGTCGGTTTTCCCCTGAACGCCCCTCTAAATCACGACTTGCGGGGCTATCTGTACCGGATCAAACAGAGGGAATGGAAAACCACCGCCGACACTCCAATTATTATCGAAGAAGTTCTGAACTTGCTAGCAGAAACTCCCGCACCAGTCACAGAAGAAACAGAAGATTTAACACAAAACCAGGTATTAGAAATTAGCAGCGACGAAATACCTCTACCCGCCGCCGAACCGGAATTACCGGGAGGACAAGTCGATGTCGCTTCTCAATTTTATGTAGAACGCCCGCCCATCGAAGAACGCTGCTATCAAACTATTGTGCAGCCCAGCGCCTTAATTAGAATTAAAGCACCGAGACAAATGGGCAAAACTTCCTTGATGGCAAGAATTTTGCATCACGGAGCCCGTCAAGGCTATTGCACCGTGCCGCTAACTTTTCAGTTAGTAGATAAAGCCGTATTCGCCAACTTAGATAAATTCTTAAAGTGGTTTTGCGCTTACGTCGGCCGCGAGTTGCACTTACCAAATCAATTAGACGATTATTGGGACGAGATTTTTGGCAGCAAAGTCAACTGCAAAGATTACTTTGAAAAATACATTTTGCCGCAAATCGACAGTCCTTTAATTTTAGGATTAGACGAGATCGATCGCGTTTTCCAATATCCCGACATTGCCGAAGACTTTTTAGGACTGCTGCGGGCGTGGCACGAAGAATCGAAGCGGCGGGATATCTGGAAGAAACTGCGATTAATTGTAGTTCACTCCACCGAAGTTTACATCCCGATGAACATCAATCAATCGCCTTTTAACGTCGGACTTCCCGTAGATTTGCCCGAATTCAACTCTCAGCAAATACAAGATTTAGCAGCGCGCCATAATTTGAATTGGTCGGATGCAGAAGTTGAGGAATTAATGACAATTGTCGGCGGTCATCCGTATTTAGTGCGAGTTGCATTATATCACATTTCGCGATCGGATTTGACACTAGATGAATTAAAAGAAACTGCGATCGCAGATGCGGGAATTTACAGCGACCATTTGCGCCGCCAATTGTGGAATTTGGAAGAATATCCTGAGTTAGCGCAGGGGATGAGAGAAATTGTGGTGGCGGATTCTCCGGTGCAATTAAAGGCAATGCAGGCGTTTAAATTAGATAGTTTGGGCTTGGTGAGATTGCAGGGGAACGAGTGCGTTCCGAGGTGCGAACTGTACCGACAATATTTTCGATCGCACTTGAGCGCGATCGTGTAAAATTTGGTCAATAACTGCGGTAAGTAATAATCAGGTGAATGATACCCATGAACGATATTTTTTTGATAACATCCGATAATTGGCTAGATTGGATAGCCGTGTTTGGTTATCTAGCCTTTACAGCTTTCATTGCATGGCGCGTGTTCACCACAAAGTAGATATATCATGAAATTACCTTCTTCTTCTTCTTTCTTGCTTCGCGTCCTACCCTTCGGGAACGGCTTCGCCGAACGCGCCTTCGCGGTTCGTTAAATAAACGATAAAATAATACAATAATCAACTCGCCCATACAGTTATGCCGCCCGTCGAAAGTGTTGCAGCAATTCCGAACGATCTGATTTTACGCTTGAGCATCGAGCAGTATCATGCGATAATTCAAGCTGGCATTCTCACGGATGATGACTCTGTAGAATTGCTGGAAGGTTGGCTGGTTTTCAAAATGCCCAAAAATCCACCGCATCGAGTCACAACTCGTCTTGTCAGAACAGCTTTAGAGAATATTTTACCTGCGGGGTGGTATGTTGATTCCCAAGAACCGATAACGCTCTCCAACAGCGAACCCGAACCTGATATAGTGGTTGTTCGAGGGGATACGCGACAGTATCTCGATCGCCATCCTGGTGCTGAAGATATTGCGCTGATTATTGAAGTATCAGATACGACGCTTCAGCGCGATCGCACTGTTAAAAAACAGATTTATGCCCGCGCTGGAATTTCCATTTATTGGATTGTGAATCTTGTGGAAGAACAGGTTGAGGTGTACTCTCAACCTCTTGTGGAAGTTGAGCAGCCAGATTACAGTCAAAGGTTGGATTTCGGGCGCTCGGCTGTTATACCGATTATTATTGAAGGGATAGAAATTGGGGCGATCGCTGTAGATGCTCTTTTGCCTTGATTTTGATTGAAAGCTATTTTTTATTGGTTAATTGCTCTCTCAACTTTCGCAAAATTGGAATTTGTTCCAACTGTTCCGGCCGTATACTATCCCAGTTTAACCCAATTGGACGCGGATAACTTGTATTAGTTTCAATTACCTCCTGGGCAGTAACAATCCAATTTAGCGCCCAATCGTGAGCTTGCATTGGTAAACGCGAATCTGCGACTATTTGCAAAGGATGCACTGTTGTGACAATTGGCGTATCGATTTGTACTAACCCGAATTCTGTCAACATAGCCAATTCCAAATCCGCAAATCCTGCACCTTTCCCGGTTCTTCCACCGTTGGGACCCGCGGCTACGCAGCCGACTATTACTAAATCAATCGGCTCCATTTCTGCAAAACTTACCAATTTTCCGCAATCGAGAGCTTTGCGGGCGATCGCACTTTCGGCAATTGATATATTTTGTCTCTGCAAATCCTCAGCAGTTAACTCTACAAAACAGCGATCGTCTGTCAATCGCGGTACTGCCATATACAGGCGTTTTCCATCTTGCAAAGCTCGCATCCGCACCGGAATTTGCGCCGAATCTGGATTGCACTTAATCGTTTTTGCTTGTTGCCATATTGGTAAATTTGCCAATCTTTCGGCCGCAAAATCAGCACCGACAAAGTTGGGAATATGACCAAACGGATCGCCAATAGATGTGGCTTGCTGCTTGAGCAAAGACCAAACTTCAGCTCTTAACTGTTCTTTGTCTTGGTGATATCCAGTCCAATCAGTTTTCATGCTGTATTGTGCTACAATTTATCATACAGAAATATGCTTTAATACTGCCTCAATTCTTCAGTCCGCGAAGGCGGACTTTGTTTGTGTAGTAGCGGTTTTAACCGCCGAATAACTTATATGGATTTTACTACAAAACCCAGTTACTATCAAGTCGGTGGCAGTCTCACCAATAACGCTCCCAATTATGTGAAGCGGCAAGCCGACGACGATTTATATAACGGATTGAAAGCCGGAGAATTTTGCTATGTTTTGAATTCCCGGCAAATGGGCAAATCTAGCTTGCAGGTGCGGACAATTCAACGGCTGAGAAATGAAGGAATTGCTTGTGCTGCGATCGACATTTCGGAAATTGGCAACCGCGGCGTCACTCCCGAACAGTGGTATGCTGGTTTGCTACGCATTCTCGAAAATAACTTTAACCTGTCGGATATTGTCAACGTGCGGACTTGGTGGCGCGATCGCAATTTTTTAACTCCGGTTCAAAGGTTGAGCGAATTCATCGAAACCGTACTTTTACCCAACATTACCAGCAATATTGTCATTTTTATTGACGAAATCGACAGCATTCTCGCCCTAGATTTTCCCGCCGACGATTTTTTAGCCTTAATTCGATCGTGCTACAACAAGCGCGCCAACCATTCAGAGTTCGATCGCCTAACTTGGGCCCTTTTAGGTGTAGCATCCCCGACGGATTTGTGCCGCGAGCAAAATGCCAGCAGCAATACCCCTTTTAATATTGGCAAGGCGATCGAATTAACTGGTTTTGACGAAACAGAAGCTCAACCGCTAGCAGCGGGGTTGGCAGAGCTTACAGACAGCCCTAATCAAGTTTTGAGAGAGGTTTTGTATTGGACGGGCGGGCAGCCTTTTTTGACTCAAAAGCTGTGCAAACTATTGTTGGAAAACCCACAATTAATCCCGAATTTACCCCCCCCAACCCCCCCTGGCCAAGAGGGGGAGGAAGATGCAGCCCCTGCTTGGGAAGGGGAGGAGAAAGATAACATTCACCCTTCTAAAGAGTGGGTGGAGAAAGTAGTGCGCTTGAAAATAGTGGAGAATTGGGAATCTCAGGATGTCCCAGAACATTTGTCCACAATTCGCGATCGGCTTTTCAAAGAAAACCAGCGCATTGTCAGGAGACTGGGATTGTATCAGCAAATTTTAGAACAAACTGAAATTGTCCCCGATGGTAGTGCCGAACAAATGGAGTTGCGATTAAGCGGATTAATCGTTAAGCGCCGGGAGAAATTAACAATTTCTAATCCTATTTATGAAGCTGTATTTAACAAAGAATTAATTGAAGAAAAATTAGAAAAACTCTCGCCTTACTCGGAAGCGATCAAACTCTGGCTAAATTCTAGCTGTGAAGATGATTCCCAACTCTTGCGAGGGGATGATTTGCAGTCAGCATTAGTTTGGGCGGCCGGAAAAAGTTTGAGAAACGAAGATTTTCAGTTTTTGACGGCTAGTCAAAAAGTCATTTTGAGCGACCAAAATCAACTGCTGCGTTCAGCTACACTCGAAACCAAAAAAGCTGTATGTGATGCCGAAAAAGCTTTGAGTGAAGCTGACTCTGCCAAACTAAAAGCCAAACAGTGGATCGGCATCGGTTCTGCGGTACTGGCAGCATCGTTACTGACGGCGATCGGCTTTTCAACTCTCGCTTACCAGCGGTTTAAACTAGCACAAGCAAGTATTGAAATCGAACAAAATGGCAGCGATGCTTTATTGTTGGCTGTTTCTCAAAAAACCGAAAACACCGAAGCTTTATCAGAAGCTTTACTGAGGGCGATAGCCTCGGGTAAAAAGTTAAAAACCTTGGTGAAAAACAAACTGCGCCTAGAACAATATCCGGCAACTATACCGCTGTTAGCCTTACAAGTAATTCTCGATCGAATTAGCGAAAAAGAGCAGATTAAAGCCTCATCACTTTCACAAAGAAAGATAAAGTGGCAAGCTCATACCGGTGCAGTTACCAGTGTCAACTTTAGCCCAAATCGCCCAATTTTAGTAACCGCAGGAGTAGACGATAGAGTTCGGATTTGGAACGTGTTCGGACAAAAACTTGTTGAATGGAAAGCTGGGCAGCAGTCAGTTAATATGGTAAACTTTAGCCCAAACGGTAATTTTTTAGCAACTGCAGGAAGGGACAGCACAGTTAAAATATGGAATTTATCAGGAAAAAATATTTCTACATTCAAAGGGATTCAAGGCTCAGTTACCAGCATCAGTTTTAGTCCCGACGGACAGTTGTTGGCGGCCGCAGGAATAGACAGCAATGCTGCAATTTGGAAATTAGTTTCAAAACTGCCAAAATCAATATCATCTAGCGTCGTGAAACTTCCCGGCCACAACGGCTTAGTGAGAAGCGTAAATTTTAGCCCAAACGGAGATTTTATAACGACTTTAGATGGCAAATCTACAGTGCGAATTTGGAATTTGTCGGGAAAACTGAAAAAAACACTTCCCCTTCAGGCAATTGGGCTCAGTTTCACTGCGGCTCCCCACCAGTATCGATTTGCGACAGTAACATTGAATGGTAAAGTTGGGCTGTGGAATCTGTCAGAAAAAGAATTAGTTAAGGAATTTCAAACATTGCATTTAGATGCGAAATCAATTAGCTTTAGTCCCGACGGAGAACGGCTTGCTACAGTGGGAATTGATAAGACTGTACGGCTGTGGAATTTAGCGGGGCGGCAGGTTGCTCAATTTGAGTTCGAGGAGAATGTTGTTAGTGTTAGTTGGAGTCGAGACGGAAAGCAAATTGCTGTAGCTGGAAGCAACGGCACTGTCTGGCTGAGGCAGGTTGAAGGGTTAGAAGAATTGCTGAAGCAAAGCTGCAATTTTTTCACCACTCAACCGAAGTATTTTACAAGAGTTTCAACTATCTGCAAATAGGGTGTACGCATCACTTTAGCAAGTAGGACACAGCATTGCCCATAGGTGTCAACTTCCAACTTCCAACTTCACGTTAAACCGACAGTCCGACAGGGGTTGAAACCCCTGCCTCAAAGCTAAAGTCCTCTCAAGAGGACTAATGAGTTCTTCAGTCCTCTTTGAGATGACTTTAGCTATTAGATAGACAGGGAATTCATTCCCTGGCGGACTGCCGGGTGAGCGGGAGGACTGGCAGACGAAAAGCTTAAGTTGACACCAATGGACATTGCCGTGTCTCTACCCGTAGCTAATGAGTTATGACTATCAATTTACTTTAACAGGCGAAACACTTACATTAGGATTTGTAACTCTTTTTAAGAGTTCTTGTCGGGCTTGTTCTGGATTTTGGCCTTTGGGTACTTGATATAATAATCTACAGGAACCGTCTTGAGGATTAGCTGCACAAATAATTAGTTGACCGGTGGTCGATGCACCTGCTGTGACAACATTCTCCCAGCTTCCTTGCGGTTGCGAGTTGTTGAGAATTCCTGAGACTCTGGTGCACCGAGTAATCGCATCTTCTCCTGATTCATTAAAATAGTTATCAGCTAGCCACAAAATAACGGGAATATTTTTGCCTTGTTGAACAGCAATTGTAGCTGGGCGGCCGCCAGCAGCGCCGCAGAAGAATGAAGGCGTTTGGGCCAAGGCTGGACTGTTTGCTAAAATCGGAGCAGCAAGAGCAATAATTGACGCGCTAAAAGCAGACTTGAAGAGCCGAAATTTCATGAGCAGTAATAAGCTGTTTCATTTAAGGTTACTAATAGTCTAAAAAGTTAAACTGTTTGCTGCCGGGAAGATTAGGCATTTAGAGAAAAAAATAAAATTTATTCTGCAAATTTTTGCGATCGCACACACTGGCCTCATCTAAGCCAAAACTCCGGGAAAAAAGCTCGCTGACAAACACCAAAGGCAGAAAATAGATGCAGCCCTAGGGGCCGAGGCGCGAAGGTATAGGGTAAAGGTGCGGTTTTTCACCGTTTTTTGCGATCGCCTCGCTCTTCCTGATGCCACCCCACCTAAAGGGGAACCTGTGTTAATATCGAAAAAAATATTCTCTTTAATAATCAACAATGGGCAATGTTCTGGTGCTGAACGCCTCCTACGAACCCCTTAACATCACCAATTGGCGAAGGGCGGTAGTTTTGTTGCTGAAAGGAAAAGCAGAACAGGTAGAACACAACGGGAAATTTATTGCGCCAAACTTCCCGCTACCAACTGTGATTCGACTGCGGCATTACGTCCGAGTTCCCTATAAGGATATTCCGCTAACCCGCCGGAACATCTTGCACCGGGATGCACACTCTTGTCAATACTGTAGTTATACGGGGGACGATTTAACCCTCGATCATGTAATTCCCCGATCGCGCGGAGGAGGCGACACTTGGGAAAATCTCGTCACCGCCTGCGTGCGCTGCAATGTCAATAAAGGCAGCCGCACGCCAAAAGAAGCGGGAATGCCGCTGCGCTATCCGCCGAGGAAACCTCACAGTGGTCTTTATTTTGAAGTCACTAAACACGTTAAGAGCGGTATGCACAAAGAATGGCAAAAATATGTAATAGGCCTTTAAAACCCCTGTCAGCGCAAGCGCGGGGGTTTTTTGCGGAAGTTCTGAGTCCTGAGATTGCTTCGTTCCTCGCAACGCATACGCCGTGCATCAGTTAAAAAGTTAAAGATAGAATTTACGCTCTTAAATTCGGTTTCTCGTAAGAAGTATTGGCTTCGACAACGAGGCATCTACACAGAAACCGGGTTTAAGAGCGAATGTCGCGCCAATCCTGAATAGTTAAATTGTTAATTTTTAATGATGAAAGACCACGCCCTTACCAATTCCGATGGAACATCTGGCAACCGCCAAGTTGAGCTTGAACCCAGCAGCGAGGTTGTAGCCGGAGTGACTGCGCCTGCGAAACGGCGCAGCAAAGCCGAAGTTGCTTCCGAAGAGAATCGCGGCCGTCTCCGCGAGGAATTGCACGATCGCAAAGTCGAGCAATTGCGCCAAATGTTCGATCGGCACAAAGGCACTCGCCAGTTAATCTTGCTGCAAGATTTTCCAGATCCCGACGCACTATCAAGCGCTTGGACTTACAAATTAATCGCCGAACAGTACGATATCCAATGCGAGATTATCTACGCCGGCGCCCTCAGCCACCAAGAAAATATTGCTTTAGTTAAATTGACAGGGTTGCCGTTGCAGCGCTGGACTTTGGAAACACTAAAAACTAAGGATTTGTCGGTGTTTCAGGGCTGCGCTTTCATTGACAATCAAGGGACGACTTGTAACTTAACCGAGTATATTTTAGCGGCTGGAGTTTCGATCGCTGCCGTCATCGACCACCACAATTTGCAGGGGGAAATGAATGCAGAATTTACCGATTTGCGCCCTCAAATCCGCGCTACAGCCACGATTTTTGCCGAGTATTTACAGTCTGGACTTTTAGCTCTCGACGCCAGCGTCAGTCTGCACATCAAGTGCGCTACAGCTTTGATGCACGGTTTGCGATCGGATACGATCGCCCTCAGACAAGCTCAGGAGGAAGACTTTTTAGCGGCGGCTTATTTGAGCCGATTTTACGACCCGCAGTTGCTGAATGCCGTGTTACAGTCGTCTCGTTCTAAGTGGGTGATGGACGCGATCGAGCGATCGCTCAAACACCGCACTGTCCAGAACAATTTCTCGATCGCCGGCATCGGCTACCTCCGCTATGACGATCGGGATTCTATTCCCCAAGCGGCGGACTTTTTAGTAACAGAAGAGAACGTACATACAGCCGTTGTTTACGCAATTGTTCACGACAAGGACGAAGAAATTGAAGTAGTAATTGGCTCGCTGCGAACTAATAAACTTACTCTCGACCCCGACGAATTCATTAAAGAAGCCTTCGGTCAAGATGCTCAAGGACGCTTTTTTGGTGGCGGCAGAAGTCAAGCTGGAGGTTTTGAAATTCCGGTAGGATTTCTTTCTGGTGGCAATGAGAACAGCGATTATGCAAGGCTGAAATGGGAAGTATTCGATGATCAGATCAAGCAAAAGTTGCTGCATTTAATTAGTCCTAAAGACAATCCTGTTTACGACCATTAACTCTGAACTTTCTAGGTGCGGTATTAATTCCAGCAACAGCCTGGGAATGCGAGCTTTTCGACCTCCGGTTGCTACCAGGTTTTGCCGTGTTTTTTTCTCATTCCGGGCAAAATCTTAACTTGACAATCAGTCATGCCCGCACTCCAACTCTCATCAACTGGGTTTTTTAACTCTTATTGAGTGTTTTAATTCATGCCTAGTCTAACTCTGCCAGGAACAGGCTTTCCGGCCTGTTCCACAAAAATTAAATTTTCTTGTGGGTAGTACGGATAGGGCAGGAGAATCCGCCCAGAAAAAGTTTATTTAAAATCGTGCAATATGTCAGTTTTAACGAAGTAAGGAGGTTGAAAAACCCGGTTGAGTTCTCCAGGGCTAACAGTAATAAATTTTCTACCAATTTTCCCAAATCATACACTAAATAAACCGGGTTTTTTAACAATTGTCAAGGGATACCACGAAGTATTTTGATCAAAAAACCAGGTTGGGGGGCAAATTTAGTGTGATCTAGTTTCCTAAGATCCACAAGAATTCTTAGGTTTTAACAATTATACAGGGTTGATTTTTTGAAATTTTATTATTTATTCGCTAAATCAATCACAAGTTGTTATACTTGGTGCAGTAGCTTTTCGATAATAATTAGCAAAAAAACGCTTGAGAAGAAGCAAGATAGATACCAAACCACCTAAATCCTTGGCTAAATGACATAGAAAAAGGAATTGTAGCAGTCAAAAAAAGTTTGGCTCGCAACATGAATATTGTTTTTTTTCTAAGCCCAGCTAGCGATTCCTACGAGTTAAAACAAATTATTATATTTATTTGTGGCGGGTTAGAATAGTAGAAAATAGGTTAAAAAAATAAGGAACACGGAGATGTCTACAAAAAAGACTTTCTCTTGGTCGTTAGAGAAAAGCATAGAAAAAGTTTCAGAAATTGCACTTAAAATCAACGAGTTCGTGGATCTGAAGACAATTTTGCAATGTGCGCTAGAAGAAACCAGGGTGCTGCTGCAAACAGATCGCGTGATTATTTATCGCTTCCTACCGCATAGAGATAGGGTAGTATTTGCTGAATCTGTTGGTGATCAGTGGCTGTCAATCCAGGGGCAACTGATTCATGACCCTTGCCTTGAAGCAACCTGGGTAGAGCGTTACAGCCAGGGAAAAACGAGTGCCATTTCTGATATTCACGCTGGTGATCTGCAAGCTTTTGATGTCGAATTGTTCGATCGCATCCAAGTTCAGGCAAATTTAGTGGCGCCAATCTTGCTAGATTGCCAACAGCAGCAATCTCCGAAGCTTTGGGGACTGTTAATTGCTCATCACTGCCGAAGTCCTCGTCAGTGGGAACCTATCGACCTTGAGATCCTGCAACAGGTTGCAATGCACATCGGGTTGAGGATGTGGCACTTGGAATCTCACCGCCCGGCGATCGGGCCAAATCAACCACCGGAACTCGAAACAGAACCAAATCAAACTGATCCAAATACAGAAAGCGCGCCAAGAGTCAATCATCAAAATTGTCTACAACCAGAGTTTGCCTGTTCCCTAAGTGGCGATATTGTCCACCTCAAAGCCTTTGATTTGTTGCAAAACCCGATCTGGATATTTGATATTGAGGATTGGCAAATGCGGTGGGCAAACCAAGCCTCCTTGTACCTGTGGGATGCTTCGACGCGGCAACAACTGGCGAGCCACAACTTTTTTAGAGATATGTTGTCAGAGTCTACTCGGATTCGCTTGCAGACCTATCGACCGCAGTTTGAACAAGGCCAAACCTTGTCCAAGCAGTGGACGTTTTATCCGGGCGGTGAGCCTGTTTCTGTCGGCTGTAGGTGTTCTGGTATCAGGATTGATAGTGGGCGTTTGGCAATCCTGGTCGAGGGTAAGGTCGAAACCGCTGATCAAATCGAACCGGAAACCCTGCGATCGATCGAGGCAATCCGACACACCACGCTGATGGTTTCGCTGTACACCCTCGAAGGTGTGCCGCTGCTGCAAAACCCGGCGGCCTTGCGCTGTTATGGGGATATGCAGCCGCCTGACTCTGCGACAGATCATGCTTTTGTGAGTCGCTTTGTTGACTCTCAGGTAGCAGAGCGAGCAATGGCAGTTCTTAAGTCCGGTGAGGTATTTAGCACGGAGGCTCAAGTGATTACTCTGGCGGGAATTCGCTGGCATGGGATGGACGTGCGATGTACCAACGACCCGGTAACAGGCAACCCGATGTTGCTCGTGAACGAAAAGGACATTACCGACCGCCAGCAGGTAGAAACAGCGCTGCAAAAGAGTGAAACTCGGTTGTCAGAAGCCCAGCGGGTTGCCCACATCGGTAGCTGGGAATTTGACGTGATTGCCGGTAAAATTACCTGGTCTCCCGAACTATTCGAGATTTTGGGACGATCCAGGGCACTGGGCGAACCTACCTATGAAGAAAACCTGCGGATTTACCATCCCGAAAGTGCCAGACAGCTACACCGGGTAGTTCAACGAGCGCTCACTCACGGAGAGCCTTATCTATTGCGCCTCAGAATCGTGCGCCCGAATGGTTCTATCCGCCATACCGAAGCCAGAGGACAGGTCCAACTCAATGCAGAGGGAAAAGTCATTCGGTTGTTTGGTACATCCCAAGACATTACGGATCTTGTCCAGGCAGAAACAGAACTCAGAGAATTGAGTACAGCCCTTGCTAATGCCGTTGAGGGCATCTCGCGGCTGGATATTTTCGGACGGTACATCACCGTTAATCAAGCCTACGCGAATATAGCAGGTTATCAGCCTGAAGAAATGGTTGGTATGAGTTGGCAGAAAACAGTTCATCCCGAAGACTGCGACAGGATGATGGCCGCTTATCAAAAAATGCTAGCGGAGGGCCGAGTGGAGGTTGAGGCCCGGGGTATCCGGAAAGATGGCTCGATTTTTTACCAGCAATGGGTGATGTTGGCAGCCTACGACTCGCAGGAGCGATTGATCGGGCATCACTGCTTTATGAAAAATATCACCGATCGCAAGCAAGCAGAAGCAGCATTGCAACAAGAGTTCAAGCGTCTGGCGGTGGTGATTGCCACGCAACAGGAAATCGCCACCCCCAATCCTAACCTGGATACAGTGATGGCTGTGATTACCGATCGAACTCAAAAATCGCTCGGTGCCGATGGGGCCGTGATTGAAATGCTGGAAGGGGATGAGTTGGTGTATCGGGCAGCCAGCGGTATCGCCAGCGCCTATGTGGGATTACGGATCAAAGTAGGGGCAAGTTTATCGGGAAAATGTATTGCGACCGGCCAAATCATGCTTTGCGATGATTCACAAACCGATGCACGGGTGGATCAGTCTGCCTGCCAGCGCATTGGTATCCGGTCACTGGTGGTTGTTCCCTTGTTCTATCAGGACGATCGGGTTGGCGTCTTAAAAGTTGTTTCAGCTACACCCTGTGCCTTTACAGAGTCAGATATTCATACCTTACAACTGATGGCGGGGTTTTTGGCGGGTAGCCTGCATCTGGCTTCAGAGTTTGATGCTAAAAATATTCTCCTGAGTCAATTGCTCGAAAGCGAGGAACGGTATCGTTCTGTGATTACAAGCATGACTGAAGGCGTCGTACTTCAGCTAGCAGACGGACAAATTACTACCTGTAATGCTAGTGCCGGAAGGATTCTCGGACTGACCCCCGAACAAATGATGGGGCGTACATCCATAGATTTAGACTGGCGAACCGTTCAGGAAGATGGCTCTCACTTCCCCTGCCAACAGCATCCGGCAATGATTACCCTACGGACGGGAAAACCCGTATCAAATGTGGTGATGGGCATTCACAAATCGGATAAAACGCTGACTTGGATTTCGATTAATTCGCAACCGCTGTTCCAAATGAATCAGTCTCAACCCTATGGGGTAGTAACGACTTTTGCTGATATTACAGAACGCAAACAGGCGGAGGAGATGCTCAGAAATCAGGCTCAGCGAGACAGATTAATCGCCGCGACAGATGGGTTAACCCAAGTAGCAAACCGTCGCTGTTTCGATGAGCAATTGCAGTCGGAATGGCAGCGATTGAACCAGGGACAAAACCTGCTGTCCCTGATCATGTTGGATGTAGATTATTTCAAGCGATATAACGATTGCTACGGACATCAAGCTGGGGATATTTGTTTAGTAAAAGTGGCTTCATCGGCGGCACAAGCGGTTAAACGTTCATCGGATCTGTTTGCACGTTACGGGGGCGAAGAATTCGCTGCTATCCTACCGAATACGGATGCGGATGGCGCGATCGCGGTTGCTGAGTCGATCCGAGAGGCAATCCGAGATTTGGGAATTCCTCACGAGCAATCTGATGTGAGCGCGATCGTGACCGTTAGCATGGGAATTGCAACTGTGATTCCCACTGCGGAAATATCACCAGATGAACTCATTGCCCTCGCCGATCAAGCATTATATGATGCGAAACGACAAGGGCGCGATCGCTACAAAAGCGCCAACCAGATGACGGCGCCAGATTTCAATGCAGTTGTAGAATAGGCAAAATATGTCGATCGCGCCCAACTTCACGCATAAGTTCGTAGGCGTAAGCCGGGGCGTAGCCATCGCACAGCTATCAAAAGGACATCGACAGTGCATTTATATCTGATCCGCCACGGTATCGCAGCCGCACCCGAAGAATATGATACAGACTCAGAACGCCCGCTGACTAAAGAGGGCGAGCGTAAAACCAGGAAAATCGCCCAGCGGCTGTACGAGCTCGAAATTCAGTTTGACTTGATTCTCACCAGTCCCCTACTGCGGGCGCAGCAAACCGCCCAAATCCTGCAAACCGTCGGTTTGAGTTCCAAAATAGAAGAATCCGCCGCCCTCGCACCTTCAGGAGACATCGGGAACTGGCTGGAGTGGTACAAACAGTGGCAGGAAATAGGTAGCGGCAGCTTGGCCCTGGTGGGCCACCAACCAGACTTAGGCCACTGGGCAGAAACTTTGCTTTGGGCTCGATCGCAAGATGCCCTGATTCTCAAAAAAGCAGGTATCATCGGCTTAATCCTCCCGGAAACCGGCTCCCCAGTGGGCCGCAGCCAAATGTTTTGGCTAACTGCGCCCAAGTTTTTGCTGCACTAGCAACAGCGAAGCGCCCCGACATTAACAGGACGCGCCAGCCCTCTTAAACCCGCATTATCGGACGCGGAAACCTGGTTTGAGGGGCGACAATACGCAGCGGTGCGATCGGGCTGTCTGTTGAAAAACCCGGTTTCTGAACCCACATTAAACGATTATTTGTCAAGACTGCGACACTATCTTGGTTTCTGGTAATGTACTTTTATGTAGATTGAACTCACACAAAACGGTATCGCAATGGTCGTCGGCGAATTCAAACCAGGTTTAGAAGGTGTTCCCGCCACCTTGTCCAGCATTAGCTACGTCGATGGACAAAAAGGGTTGCTGGAATATCGCGGGATTAGCATCGAGGAACTGGCACTGAAAAGTTCCTTTCTCGAAACTTCATATTTATTAATCTGGGGGGTACTTCCGACAAAGGAAGAACTAGAAGCTTTCGAGCATGAAATTCGCTATCACCGCCGGATCAAATATCGCATCCGGGACATGATGAAATGCTTTCCAGAAAGAGGACATCCCATGGACGCCCTGCAAGCTTCAGCGGCCGCCCTGGGCTTGTTCTACTCCCGCAGAGCTCTGGCTAACCCAGCATACATTCGAGAAGCTGTAGTGCGACTGCTAGCTAAGATTCCCACAATGGTAGCAGCGTTCCAGCAAATGCGACGGGGAAATGACCCGGTGCGGCCGAGGGATGACTTGAACTACTCGGCTAACTTTCTTTATATGCTCAACGAGCAAGAACCCGATCCGCTGTTAGCTAGCATTTTTGACACTTGTCTGACTCTCCACGCTGAACATACAATTAATGCCTCTACATTTTCGGCAATGGTAACAGCTTCGACGCTGACAGACCCTTACGGGGTAATTGCTTCAGCAGTTGGCACTTTGGCGGGGCCGCTGCACGGGGGAGCTAATGAAGAAGTGATTGATATGTTGGAGCAAATTGGTTCGGTAGAAAATGTGCGGCCTTTTGTCGAGAAGTGCGTTGCGAACAAGGACAAAATTATGGGCTTCGGTCACCGAGTTTACAAGGTGAAAGATCCGAGAGCAACTATTCTTCAGAGGTTAGCGGAACAGTTGTTTGAGAACTTCGGCCGCGACGAATATTACGACATTGCTGTCAAGTTGGAAGAAGTGGTTGAAGAGAAATTGGGCCAGAAAGGAATTTATGCAAATGTAGATTTCTATTCGGGTCTGGTTTACCGAAAAATGGGAATTCCGCTGGACTTATTTACACCAGTTTTTGCGATCGCCCGCGTTGCTGGCTGGTTGGCCCACTGGAAGGAACAGCTAGAGGCAAACCGCATTTACCGCCCGACTCAAATATATACTGGGACTCACGGTGCTCCTTATATTGCGATCGAGGACAGATCCCCATCCTACAGCACAATTATCAACCCAGATAGGTAAATGGCGAGAGAAATTGTTTTGCTTTCGTGAAGAGTTGAATTAAAAATTGCTTTCGCCTTCCGAGTCAGGAAGCAATCTCTGTCTGCCACAAGCTGCCGTGCTGGGTTATACCCCTCTTGTATGTTGTGCTATTTGTTGGCGACAATAGTAAGAAGTGACGATTTTCAGGAACTCCGGTCCTCAGGCTTGCGGGTCTGAGGCTTTTTATTGCAATATCAAAGTTGCAGCCGATTTAGGGGCGAATTCACCAAATAGGTAAAATTGGAGGCAGAGTCTCCGCATCTGCGTTACCAGGAAAAACCTGGTAACGAGTATACTAGCTAAATTTAAACAGATTGAGTTACATGATGGCGGCTGGTCAATTTATCCAATTGATTCACCAACAAACTTAGGAACAATCCCACATCGGTAACAACTCCAATAGACTCGATCGAACCCCGATCGCTCAATTTCGTCACCACCGCCGGATTAATGTCCACACACACCATCTTCACACCAGCCGGCGTCATATTTCCCACACCAATTGAGTGCAGCATAGACGACAGCATTAACACCATATCCGCACCGCGTAACAGCTCAGTATATTCTTCTTGAGCCTTAACTAAATCCATTTGCGTGTCAGGAAGTGGGCCGTCATCGCGGATCGAACCTGCTAGGGAAAACGGGATATTATGCTTCACGCACTCGTACATGACACCGTTAGTAACCAGCCCGGCTTCCACAGCTTTTGCAATACTCCCGTAACGCCGCACAGTGTTAATTATTTTCAAGTGATGTCGGTGTCCGCCACGCACAGCAACACCACGTTTCATGTCAACCCCTAAAGAGGTTCCCATATTCGATTGTTCCATGTCGTGAACGGCGATCGCATTTCCACCTAATAAGGCTTGTACGTAACCTTCACGAATTAAGTGCGCTAAATGTTCGCCACCGCCAGTGTGGATAACAACAGGCCCTGCGGTAACTACAACTTTGCCACCGCGATCGCGAATTTGGCGCAATTCCCACGCTACTTGTTCCACTACCAATTCGACGCGGCGTTCGCTAGAAACGCTGCCCGACATAAAACTGAATTCTTGAGAATTGCGCTGTTCCCGCGATTCTGTTTTGCGGATAGTGCGGATACCCACTACATCAACAACGACTTTTTCTCCTACTTTTAAGTCGCGCAATAATTTGCATTTAGCTACTGGGCCATCAGCAGTTTCAGTAATAGCAACAGCACCATCCATCCGCTGATTTTGCGCTTTCACCCACTGGTTATTTACCCGCACTTCCGTGGGATAAATTGTACTCACATAAAAGTCGTCCGGGCCAACGCCATCTTGGACTACCGGTTCTAAAATAGCGTCGCAAATCTCTTGTGGTGGCGGCACTGCACCCAAGTCAATCAGCATTCCCATCATTTCTTCCATTACATCGTGGGAAGGAGCCGAAACTTTAACGTCGGCAGATGATGTACTTTGCCGCTGCTCTCCCAGATTGAAATTGAGCACTTGGAAACTGCCACCGAGATCGACAATTAAGTCCAAAGCGCGGCTGATTAAACCTGCATCGAGCAAGTGACCTTCCATGCGAATTGTGCGGCTTTCTACCATCACGTTTGCCGATCGATCTTCTTGCACCGGTTCCGTTACCCGCAGCGTCAAACACTTACAGGCGCCGCCCGCTTTCAGAAATTCGCTCATCGGCGTTTCAATTACTTGAAAACCGGCCTGAGTAATGCGCGTTTTCAAGGCTTCGCTAACCTTGTTCATTACCACAACTTTGTCAATATTGACGGCATTGCAGGCAAAATTTGCAGCATCGGCTTCTTCAATGGCAATGCGTTTTTCTGGCGCAACTCGCATTTCGATTAAGCGGTTGGAGTAGGAGTCAAATGCTGCTGGATAGTAGAGCAAATAGCCGCCTGTCAGAGGACAAAAACAGGTGTCTAGGTGATAGAAACGTTCGTCAACTAAACGCAGCGAAAGCACTTCTATGTTGAGCCATTTTGCTAGTAACGGGTGCGAGTCGAGTTCGGAACGGAAGCCGTATCCGGCCCACAACCAGCGTCCTTCGCGATCGAGCAAAGCATCGCCAGCGCCCTCAAACGGCAAGTCTTTCGGGAGTTCGTGCACGGTGAAACCTTTGCTTTCAAACCATGCTTTGAAATAGGGTTCTTCGCCTTGGCGTTCTTTGTGATAGAAACGGCTGAGGACGAAGGTATTGCCTAAAAGTAAGCCTGCGTTGGCTGTGAAAACCATATCCGGCCAGCCTTTTGCCGGCGGTACGAGGTCTACAACGGCGTTGTCTTTGAGGACGTGGTAAAGTTTTTCCCACTGTTCGACGGCGCGATCGCGCGATGATTTGTGGACATTTCCCTCCATCCACGGATTAATCACGTAATCCACATCGTAGTGGTCGGGAGCACACATGAGGAAGCGAATTGAGTCAGTCATAATTCAGTTAAAATGTGGTAGACGCTACAGCAGACGTATGTTGACAGAGTTTGTATAATAGCAACTGTAATATTCACTACTAATTTTAGCAGCGCAACGCCTGGAGCCTCAAAAGGCTAACTCTTTATTATATCATCTTTAAGATGAGATTACACTAAATGACAGACCGTTCGCAGGAAATACTGGTGAAAATCTCAGGTTATGACGCACTCTAAAATAGGTTCTGATAGACGATTAATACGAGTTCCGTTGAATTGCCCCCAGTCTTACGGTAGGGGAGGGTTTAGGCTCTTCTCTGGCTTATATTGATAGATGGTTGGTGAACCAGCCCCTACAAGAATTATGGTTAATTTACCGCCCATGATTTAACAGCTTATCCTAACTTTTAACTTTTAACTTTTGCGAAATCGGCAGTTCGATCGCAAATTCTGTTCCGCGACCAACTTCTGAATGACACTCCAACTTACCGCCGTGGGTGTCTTTCACAATTTGGTAACTAATCGACAACCCCAAACCGGTGCCGGTGCCGATCGGTTTGGTAGTAAAAAACGGGTCAAACATCCTTGACTGAACTTCGGGAGGGATACCGGGCCCGCTGTCAGAAATCCGCACAGACACTTTATTTTCACTGCTGACTTCAGTAACAATGCGAATCTGGTTAACTTTGCAAGTACAGTTTGCTGATGACTCTTCCACAGCGTCGATCGCATTCGACAGTAAATTCATAAATACCTGGTTTAATTGGGCCGGATAACACTCGATTTTTGGCAGTTTGCCATAATTTTTAATAACTTGAATTTCCCCACGTTTTAACTGGGGCTGAAATCGGTGCTGCAAAATCACCAAAGTGCTCTCTATCCCTTCATGAATGTCTATTACTTTGCGAGCTGTTTCGTCCAGTCTCGAAAAATTTCGCAAAGACAGCACTATCTGCTTAATTCGGTTTGCACCTTCTTGCATTGAAGCCATGATTTTCGGAAAATCGTCAGCGATAAAATCTACTTCGATTTCTGCCAATTCTCCCTCAATTTCGGCAACTGGTTCGGGATAGTGTTGCTGGTAGAGATCGATCAATTTTACCAAATCACGAGCGTACTGTGCGGCAGGAAGAATATTGCCGTAGATGAAGTTGACAGGGTTATTAATTTCGTGGGCTACTCCCGCTACCATTTGCCCGATAGTTGACATTTTTTCGGCTTGAATGAGCTGGGATTGAGCCTTTTTCAAGTCTTCCAGAGTTTGTTCTAACTGTTGTGCTTTTTCTCGTTCTCGTTGTTCGCTAAATTGCAAATCTGCTTCGGCTTGTTTGCGATCGCTAATATCAATATGCGTACCCGTCATCCGCAAAGGATTTGCCGAAGCGTCGTGTTCCATCACCTTCGCTTGAGCTAAAATCCACTTCCACTCGCCGGATTTTGTCAGCATCCTAAATTCCACTTCGTAAGTAGGACTTTTGCCTTGCAGGTGAGCATTTAGCGCTGCTTGAGCCGGAGACAAATCCTCTGGATGTACCAATTTTTCCCAGGATGCAAAACTATTTGCTATTTCCTCTACTTCATATCCCAGCATCATTTTCCACCGCGGATTAAAATAGACTTCTCCCGTAACCAGATTCCAATCCCACAATCCCATCGCACTGCCTTCAAATGCCAGATAAAAACGTTCTTCGCTAATTTGTAAAGCTGCTTCAGCTTGTTTGCGATCGCTAATATCCATCACTGTTCCCAACAGTTTTATTACTTCCCCGGTTTCGCTAAAAACAGCTTCCCCCCTTCCTTCCACGTATATAATTTGACCGCTAGGATGCAAAAATCGAAACTCTCTTTTGTAGGAAATGCCTTGTGAGATAGTTAGGCTGACTGTTTGTTGAAATAATTCTCTGTCGTCGGGATGACACATTTTTAAAAGTTTGGCAGATGTCGGTTCAGTTGCGGTTGAGTCAAGACCAAAAATGCGGAATACTTCTTCTGACCAAATAATTTTATTTGTGACTACATCAAATTCCCAACTGCCGATATGGGCAATTTTCTGGGCTGCTGCTAGACTAGCTTCGCTTTGTTGAAGTTTAAGCCGCTGTTGTTTATCTTGTTCCAGAAGATTTGCTTGAGCGATCGCAATTCCCATTTGTGCCGCCACAGCGCTCAATAATCTGATCTCATCCTGCGTCCAGTGGCGAGGGCGATCGTACTGGTGCAAGCATATCATTCCGTTGGCTTTTCCCTGGTAGGAAGTGCGGATGGATATCATCGACTTCAAACCTATTTGAGAACACAAATCTCTGACATTTTCTAGCAGCGGTTCGGCAAAAACATCGTCAGAAACTACAGCTTGATCTTGGGACAATATAAATTGAACGTGAGGATTGCTATGTACAGGAATTTGTAGTTCTAAAAGCGATTGGGATGCGGTTTTTCTGTACTCAGCCACATTAGGTAGGCGGGGAATTGGGTGTTCGGTATAGGTGTGAATCAAGCAGCAATCGGCATTAAAAATTCGACCTATTTGGGCGGCCGCTGTTTGAAAAACTTGATCCGGCTTTAAGCTGTAGCGAATTTCGAGAGTAATTGTTTCTAGCAGAAATCTTTGCTTTATCTGCCGTTCCAAAGCAGCTAAAGCTGTTTTAAGTTCGAGTTCTGCTTGTTTGCGATCGCTTATTTCAGTAGCCGTCCCCAAAATTTTCCAAGGTTTGTCGTCTGCTGTTCTGGCAAACACTGTATCCACGCTAACAAACCAGAGATATTCACCATTTTTGTGCTGAATTCGGTACTCTAACTCAAAGCTTTCACCGTCCTTTGCTGCGTCAATTTTGCTCAGATGTTCTGAGAATCCTGGCAAATCGTCAGGGTGTATTAAGTTAGGAATAAATCCTCCTGCCATCTTCTGGATTTCTTCAAGGGTGTAGCCAATATCGCTATAGATTTCGCGGTTGATATACAGAGTTCGCTGTTCTATCAAATCGGAAACGTACAAAAGGTTAGGATGTGTTTGAATTACTGCCGACAGCCAGCGTTGGCTGTCTCGGAGTTCTGCTTCGATCCGTTTGCGTTCTTCTATTTCTGCTTGCAGCCGCGCATTTTGTGCTAAGATTTGTTTATAAAGACGGCTCAGAAGCAGTTGATTTTCGACGCGACTCACCACTTCTTCTGTTTGAAATGGTTTACTAATGTAGTCTGCCCCCCCCACCGAAAAAGCTTTGACTTTATCAAAAACTTCATTTAAAGAGCTAATAAAAATCACAGGAATATGTTTGGTTTGCGGACAAGCTTTTAGCTGTTCGCAGACTTGATAACCATCCATACCGGGCATCATGATGTCCAGCAAAATCAAGTCTGGTGGGTTCGACATAGCAAAGTTAAGAGCCAATTTGCCATCTCGTGTCGGCCGCACTTTATATCCCCGCTTAGACAAAAGCTGGGATAAAAGCCGCAAGCTTTCTGGATGGTCGTCCACCATTAAAATATTTTCTTGTAAGACAGTGTTTTGAAGTCTAAGTGTTTCTAGTCTTGGATTTTTATCGTCAGTTGTATTCACAGCAAACCCTCAAACTATTCAAGTTGTATATGTGGGAATATTTTTAAAGTCCTTAACCGCTTTTAGCTAACACTCTCAGATCAACCAGCACAACTATTGACTATATAGCACACTCCTAAATTATCTGTCATTATATCAAAAATAATGCTCCTTTGAAAATGTTAGTGGCTCCAATTATCGAAGCCGAGTGAGAAAACAGCCTAGATGCCTCAAATCAAAGGCTAAGCAAGCAATTTTGATTAAAGGTAAAACTTTTACTTTTACAAATTTTATAACCCGGTTTTGCCTCCCTTGACCGGGTGGCTCTGTATTGTGTTTTATCAGCAGATATACACACTCTAAAAGTTAATTAAAACAGGCCGGGAAATGGGTGTCAACTTAAGACTAAATTTCTTTTATTTCTGGTTTTTACCCAAGTCTTGAATTTCCTAAATCCCCCTTCCTTGTTAAGCAGCCATAGGGCAGTGTAGGCATAATTGTCCGACAGTACCCCGTTACTAATTATGAGCTTAAGTTGACACCAATGGGCCCTGAAAAACTCATACAATATCTTATATTTTATTTGCGGGATGGGGTTGACTTAGGGTGCATCTCACTTTTGCGAATGTGTCAAAAAAGAGTTAAAATGAAAAAGCTAGTAAAATCGTCAAATAAAGATGAGGTAAATAAAATGACACCTTCAGACCAACAACAGCTAAAAGCCCACTTAAAAGCGGTAGCAGAAATTCTTTACAGAAATACAGATCCAACCGAGTTAAAAAGTTTTGAAAGTATAGAAAAATCAGTCCGTCAGAAAATGTTAGAAGAGGTTGGTCCAGAACTAGGTAGCTTTTTTTTTCAGCAGTATCAGGAATTAAAACAGGAAAACCCCGAAAAATAAAATCAATAATCGGCTCGCTCGACATTACAGATAATCAGGCAAAATATTTTGACTTAAAAGCTTACAGTCAATTTAGTCCACTGATGGAAAATTGCTGTCTTTTAATCAGTGCCAATGAATCTTATCAAATGGCAGAAAAAGATTTAGAAAAATTTACGGGAATCAAAATTTCTCATAGTACATTACAAAGATTAGTCAAAAGACAAGAATTTGAATTGCCTACATCTCAACAAGGAGTCAAAGAAATTACATTGGATGGCGGCAAAGTCAGGCTACGCAACGAAACCAAGGGCGAGAGCTGTTACTGGAAAGACTATAAAGCCGTGTGTTTAGATAATGTTTATGCGGGAGCATTTTTTCAAAACAATCAAGATTTAATTGATTGGACTAATAGCCAAAAATTACTACACCCTATGTATTGTTTAGGAGATGGTCATGCCGGGATTTGGAACATCTTTAAAGAAATTGGAGATAATGAACAAAGACAAGAAATCTTAGATTGGTATCATCTCAAAGAAAATCTTTACAAAGTAGGGGGTTCAATAAAACGATTGAAATCAGCAGAAAATATGTTATGGCAAGGCAAAGTTGATGAAGTTATAAATTTATTTAAAGACTTGAAAGGTCAAGCATTTAAAACGTTTTGCAATTATTTAGAGACCCATCGCTGCCGAATAGTAAATTACCAATACTACAAAGAAGAATCCATAAGTTCAATTGGTTCGGGAACAGTTGAATCAACAATTAAACGCATTGGATTAAGGGTGAAAATATCGGGAGCGCAATGGAATATTGAGAACGTTTCGTCTATCCTTGCTCTTCGCTGTGCTTATCTCAATGGTCAACTTTCAATTTGATGTATTTGCCAAAGTGAGATGCACCTTTGACTTAGGGTATTTTTGTTTCGGTCTGCAATTCCCCAGAAGCAGCGTACACGGCTTTCACGTTATACCAATTCAGAAAAATCCGAGCGATTTCTAAAGCTAACTGCGGCTTACCTTGGTCAATCAACCACTGCAAAAAAGGAGTCATCGTTCGCTCGTTTAGCATCCCACCTAATGATAAAACTCCCCACAGAATTTGGTGCAAAAAAGTCATTTGGATCATCATCCGCACTTCCCAATTTGGGTGTTTTTGATAAAATAAAACTCCCATTCTCCCGCGCTGAATTTCTCGGTCAATCATGCCGGGAATTTGCTCTAAACTAAAAGGTGGATGCCAGTGATAGCCGACAGCAGCCGGACATTTAATCAGTTTCAAACCTAATTTTTTTAACCTGACACCCAATTCTAAATCTTCCCATCCGTACAGTTGAAAGCGATTGTCAAACAGTCCAGCAGCCAGCAGCCAGTGGCGGGCGATCGCCACATTTCCCGTAGCAAAATAAGCCGCCGAAAAATCCGTTATTTTGTAGGGTTCCGAAGTAGGATTATCGAAATTGCAAGTATTAATCACACTGCCGTAAGTAAAAACCGCATCAGTATCTTTGTAACCCTGTAGTAAAGCATCGGCGTGCGCTTGCAAAAAATGCTCTGTTACCACCAAATCGCTGTCAATAAAAATAATCGTATCGCCCTTAGCATCTTCAACGCCCAAATTCCGGGCAGCGGCTGGGCCTTGGTGAGATTGACAGATCGATCGCACATGAGGCAACAAGTCAGCATTTGCGGCCAACCACTCCAGCGTCCCGTCCGTCGATCCGTCGTCCACGACAATTACTTCATACTCTCTGACAATCTCACCGAACTCCTGATTTTCCAAAGCCAGTAGACATTTTGCCAAAATCGGTTTACGATTATACGTCGGAATCACAACACTAAAAAACACGGTTTTTCCCCATCGCCACAGTTACCGTATCCCACGGTAGCAGATTTTCCGCAGCAACTCCCCCGGTAAATAGCAAAGTTTAGCAAAAAAAGAATATATAAATCTGTACTATTTCTGACAAGAATCGATCTCAATTAGGTGCATAATGAAAAGTCGGTTAAATCGGATATCTTGCACCCTTCTCAAGAACAGGCAAGATGCCCGTTCCACAAAAATGATATTTTTTTGTGGGGTGGGCATCTTGCCCGCCCTGAAAAGCTTAGTGGCAATGGTGCAAGATGTCAGTTAAATTCAGGATGTAAATAGTAATGAGTCGCGCTAAAAAAGTTGTGCTAGCATATTCGGGCGGAGTCGATACCTCCGTCTGCATTCCTTACCTCAAAAACGAGTGGGGTGTTGAAGAAGTAATTACTCTGGCCGCGGATTTGGGACAGGGAGACGAATTAGAACCGATCCGCAAAAAAGCTTTAGCATCCGGTGCTTCGGAATCTTTAGTTATTGATGCTACCGAAGAATTTGTCAAAGACTATGCGTTTCCAGCGATTCAAGCTAACGCACTTTACGAAAACCGTTATCCCCTTTCGACTGCCCTCGCTCGCCCGCTGATTGCTAAATTGTTAGTAGAAGCGGCGGAAAAATACGGTGCAGATGCGATCGCCCACGGTTGCACCGGCAAAGGAAACGATCAGGTGCGGTTCGATGTGTCGATCGGCGCGCTCAACCCCAAGATTAAGATTTTAGCACCTGCGCGGGAGTGGAAAATGAGCCGCGAGGAAACGATCGCATACGGCGAGAGATGTGGCATTCCGTCGCCGGTGAAAAAGTCTTCGCCTTACAGTATCGATCGCAACTTATTAGGAATGGCAATTGAAGCCGGAATCCTGGAAGATCCTTGGGCGGAACCGCCAGAGGAAGTTTATTTGATGACAAAGGCGATCGAGCAAACTCCCGACATACCCGAGTACCTAGAAATCGGTTTCAATTGCGGAAATCCTGTCAGTTTGAACGGCAAAGATTTATCACCAGTCGCCCTAATTTCCCAATTAAACGAAATAGTTGGAAACCACGGAGTCGGACGGATTGACATGATTGAAAACCGCTTAGTCGGGATTAAATCGCGGGAAATTTACGAAACACCAGCGATTTTAGTTTTGATGCACGCGCACCGAGACTTAGAAAGTTTGACGCTGACAGCAGATGTGACGCGGTACAAGCGAGGCATCGAAGAAACCTACAGCCAAATGATTTATAACGGTCTTTGGTACAATCCTTTGAAAACAGCTTTAGACGCATTTATTCAGGACACGCAAAAGCGAGTAACTGGAACCGTGCGGCTCAAACTTTTCAAAGGCAATGCGACTATCGTCGGCCGCAAATCTGACAATTCTCTGTACAGTTTCGACTTAGCAACCTACGGCGCAGAAGACGAATTCGATCACAAAGCTGCCGAAGGATTTGTCTATGTTTGGGGACTACCAACCCGCATTTGGTCGGAAAAAAATAGAGGTTATAAATAGGATCGAATTAGGGTAGAAAACCTGATGTTAAGCCGCCAAATCGAATTCGGATTAACAATTCGATGTTAACCCGCCGAAGCGAATTGGCGGCTACACAAGCAAAGTCCGCCTTCGCGGAATTAGAGTAGAGTTTGCACGGCGCATCTTATTTGCCGCAATCGCTCAACCTGTGCCAATTGCCTAAGTCATGAGTTAGTAAGATACAGTAATAATTGGTAATTGGTAATTGGTTGTTATCCTAATAATTTGTTAAATTGTCTTCACACAAATTTAGCTTTGAAGCAGGGGTTGAAACCCCTGCCAGATTGCGGCAGGGCTGCGCCATAATTGCTGGGTAAACGTAAAACAGCCGATCGCTAAGATTTCTGTTTTTCCACACTTCCCAAATCCAACTTAGCCCGCAACTCCTCCTTAATCCGATTTAAAATAGAATCCTCATCCAAAGAAGACAAAATCTTGCTCACAACAGCCTTTGGCCCATCATCTCCCCAAGAAGCGCCATTAGCCAAATAAGCCTTAGTAACTTGACCAATACCGTAGGAAGAAACCCCCGCAATTGCAGCTTGCGTCACCGCCACAGAGAAATAAGGCCCTAAAGCCAAACCCCCCGTCGCCGGCGTCGCCAAACCCAACAATCCTTTCAACGAGCTCAAACCAAAATTAGCCAACAATTCGCCGGCAGTAATCCCGCCCATACTAATCGCAATCTTTTGCAGCAATTCCACCGCGCCCGCTTCCGTCATCGCAATGCCGTAAACTTTAGATAAAGTTAAGATCATCACCACATCAATTACCGCACCGCTAAGAATATCAACTACAGTAATTGGATTAAGTGCGATCGCCACAGCTTTAGTCATTACCCCGTTCCAGATAATTCGATTAGCCGCGTCATCTCGAATTTCCATTTTTCGCTGCACCAAATGCTCGTTAATATCCCCCGCACACAGCATCGTATTCAGCGCGACCAAAGATTTGCCTTCCCGGTCTAAAATCTCCAAAATCTTTAATTTTAAATCTTGCACTTGTGGCAAACTGCGAGTCATTTGCACGCCCATACTTCCGTCGGGACGGCGCACCGCCCTCGCCGTCAAAGGCGAAGCCGCCGCCATCACAATTTCATCGGGAGACAACAATTCTCTTACGCGATCATCTCGAATTTTATGATAAATTGCCAGCCTGTCTGCATCAGGATACTGGTCAATTTTATTAAACACTAATAACATCGGTTTTCCGGCTTCCCGCAACTGCGAAAGTGCTGCGTATTCCACCTTTGTAATGTCGCCAGCAACCACAAACAAAATCAAATCTGCTTGTTGAGCAACACGGCGGGCTAAAAGTTCGCGAGTTTCTCCGTCAACTTCATCTATTCCCGGAGTATCGACTAATTCAACTTGCGACAAACGGTAAATAACTGGCGAAAGTCGTAGCGTAGCGGGGCGTAAGCCATCGGGCAAATTCTCATCAAGTCCCTCTCCGACATCCCACTGCCCGATAGTCGTGGTGCGAGTCACCCCGTGAGTCGGGCCAGTTTCAAACACATTTTGACCTAGCAGCGCGTTCAAAACCGAAGATTTTCCCCTTCCCACCATCCCAAACACAGCTATTTGCACGCAAGCGCGCTCTAGCTTGTCGAGCATTTTCTCCAACCCGCCAATTTCCGGTTCCAGTCCACTTCGCTCTTGAACTGTCAAATCGAGATTTTCTACTATATCTCGCAGAGCATCTTTAGCGTGGCGCAGGTTGAGTTCTGCCTGAATGTCTGCGAAGCTTAAAATGGTGTCATCTAATTCGCGATCGACATTTGAAAAATCCGAGGCTTCAGTCATTGTTACCTGATTTTATAGCTTTGCTTCACTTAAAGTTTTAACCGATACAATGCTATTCTAGCTTTTTCCGTCTGCTTTGTACATTCTCTCGGATTTATCCAACTCTAACTCTCGGATTTACCAAATTCTAACTCTCGGATTTACCAAATTCTAACTCTCGGATTTACTCAAGCCTGACTCAGCCAAAAGTTCTTGCATTCACCCGCAAGCCCGCCGGGGATTTAAATCCCCGTCTTATAGTAAAAGTCGGTTAAAACTGAGATCTTGCACCATTCTCAATTAGCCATACTGCCAACCACTAACAGTGATGTCAAAACCCTGCTGACGAGCT
>NZ_JAUBVF010000058.1:7327-40663 GCF_036705685.1 Microcoleus sp. AT3-A2 | reverse complement strand
AGCCGGATGAGGTGAAAGTCTCAAGTCCGGTTCTGAATGAGAGGTGGGGAAAGTGATTTCCCCATCGACTCTAACTCAAACTGTGGGCACATCCAAGATATGCCACTCAAAGAAAGGACTTATAACTGTGGAAGTTGTGGTCATTCGATGGACAGAGATTTAAACGCAGCAATTATGTTATCGCGGTTGGCTAAACCGTGAAAGCTTACTGAGGGATAACCGCTCCCATGCTCCCGATGAAGTAAGAAGCAAATGTCTAGACTTGTCTAGTATTTGTATAGCAGTTCTATCATCTCCAGCAGATTTTGGGTATATTCGTCCAGGTAGGTGAGATTACCGTGGATGAAGTTGACCGGGTTATTGATTTCATGGGCAATTCCCGCAACCAACTGTCCCAAGCTAGACATTTTTTCGCTTTGGATAACTTGCATCTGGGCTTTTTTCAGTTCGTTTAGGGTTGTCTCCAGTTCTTTAGCTTGCGCGGTCGAGGAAATTGCTAGTTCTTCGATCGCAGCAACCTGGGGCAGACTTGTCCAGCAAGCAATTGCCACTCCCACAAATGCCAGCGTCATCAACACAATAATGAGCAGATAGGGATTGTTGGTTCCGGCTTCTACCCGCAGCCAGGAGCGAATCAGCCAACTTATCGTCGCTGTACCACAAATCAGCGCAATCAAAATTCCGACCTGAAGCACCACAAAGTATTCGTTTTTAGGAGCAGTTACTGCCTTGCTATGGAGTCTATCCCACCACGGTAAGTGCAAAGATGGCCAAGGAATCCGCAGAATCGCAGCGTCTAGCGCTATCACTGCTAACGGCAATAGCAACCCGATGCCAAAATCCATCCTTCCCCAGGCAACACCACCCACCACCAGGGAAATGAACTCCACCACCAGTAATGCTAAGGATAGTCGCCCCCAACGCACGACTGGATCGTTGCGCTGCATCCACAGCCCCAAGTGCAATCCCATGATAGAAATGAAAAAACTCACCCCTGACACCACGATAATTCGAGTGGTGTTGCCCCATACTAAAAATCCTAAACTACAGATAAAGGTTAGCAGCAGGGCGGGTTCTAGGGAACCTCGACGGGACACTGCGCCAAACACTGGAGACAACAGCCCATCCTGCGCGAGTTGAAAAAGGATGCGGGGCGTATTGCAAACGCTAGTCGCAGATCCCAACAAACAGCTAGCCGCAACCAGCAATGTGACTATGACAGGGGCAGCGTCTCCCCAGAAAGGCTTGGCAGCCACCAAGAAATTGCCGTACACATTGCCTTCTAAACCGACAGCCGTTGCCAACTGCAACAACACTAAACTGCCACCCACAAACACCAGAGGCATGAACCAGGCAACCCAAGACAGCGCCTTAAGGGTGTCTTTTGGGTGGAGACTGTCTGCTACAAAGGATGAAGCTGTGTCACAGCCATAGAAGCTATAAGCGGCAAACAAGAACCATTTCAGCCAGTCCTGGACACTGATGGTATCAATGCTGCTGGGCAACAATAGTCCGGACTATTTTGAGATCCTAGTCGGAAACCCTTGATTTTTCGTTAGGAAGTCGATGCTGCAATCGTCCTGACACCCTTATTTTACGCTTGGCAATCGCACACTGTCCGAAGTATTGTGGGCAAGAGTCCGGGGCTTTGGGGCGAAAAGGCAAGCCAGCCTAAACCCTGAACGCAGAAGAGAAGTAAAAAGCCGATCGAAGGAATGATAAAAAAGAGGTGCAGAATTGCGACGGCGCGAGTTCCACTGAATGCTAAAAAGTAAGCGATCGCAGTAAAACCGATCTCAAACACTTTTTCTGGAATACTCAGCCCCATCGGTTCTAAATGGAATTGGATCAAATTTGTGATGACGATCGCATTAATGGGCGGAAAGGAAACCCACCCCAAGAAGTAGGCAATCCCCAAGTAGCGGGAAAGGGCAGGGTAACGATGGAGCAATCGCGTGATGTAATTTGGTGTCCCCCCAGATACATCTGGATATTTCTCACCCAAACTCTGAACTTGAAGATTAAACAGAATTCCGACGATCACACCAGGAATCCAAACCAACAGCGATGCGGAGCCAATTTCTGCTTGCATCGACGGCGCTAAGGTAAACCACATCAGATATCCAACCACACTAAACCCCCAAGCTTCCGCAGAGGACATGGTGCGCCGGAGGCGATTCAGAAATGGCACACGATCTATTTCCATAACAAGCAGATAGGGGTAATCCTATTGTGATACAATTGCAATTTTTACAGTCAATAAAAAACCAATACCTAGTGTTTCCTTCGAGGGATGAAAATTCTAAGGTCGATCTGATATAGCGGTCAAATATTGAGGCAATGAGTTGAGGTTACTAGCGATCGCAATACTCAATACCCAATACTTCAAAATTACCTGCGGTCGATCGCACCGGAGCAAGTTTTCAAGGGATGCACTAAAATCTTCTTTAGATAGCTATTATAGATTAATCATGAAGATTAAGGCGATTATCTGGCAAGAACATGGCTTATGGTGCGACTCAGTTCCAGCACTTCCAGGTTGTCACACATAGAGAGAGAGTTATGAACAATTGTTAGAGAGGCTTGAAGATGCTGTTTAGGGTTGGATTGAAGTCGTCAATCAACAAAATGAACTTGCCCGGAAAAACAGTTAATTGAGTTACAGCAATCCTCACTAAAATTGAAAAATTTTAACTATTCTTATAGCTATGAAAGGGTTTATTCAATATCTTTACGAAATCAAATTAGATAAAGCTATTCTCTGGTGCTATCTCATTTGGTATGTTGTAGTAGTTTGTTTTCATTTTGATCCTTCTCTTAAAATATGGATCAATTCAATGGGTATAAGTGCTGTAATCGGTACGGGTCTGATGCTAAGTGTTTCTTCTAGTAAAGGCAAAAGAGATCATTGGCAGGCATTCAGGTTATATTTCATGCCATTTTGTGTTTCAAGTTTCTCTGCCTTGATTAAAGACCAGGGATTTATCATATTTATATCACCAAATATCACCTAAACAATAGTATCAGTATCATGCTGTGGTCTGTTTTTATTACTTATTTTAGTAGTCAGACTATTCAAAAATAAAGTTATTTAGCGGAAGTATAAAATTGGTAAAAGCAGCAGAAATATGACATTTTAGGTTAAAATTACCCCGATCGCCTTTAAAGACGATCGAGCTTGTAGAACTCTTACGCCCCGATGAAGCGATGGAATTGCTTTCTTTGTTTATAGTCCGATAGTTCTTTGAGTGCGATCGCTTTTTGGTTTGGGCGATCGCCAAGTTGTACTATACTAGCCCCTGTAAAGCAATTACCAAGATCCCCAGACGAATATCGGCGGTAAGCGGGTTGCTAAAAGCGGTCGATCGCGCTGGCATTTCCTGCCCTCAAATCGCTTTCTTTGGATTAATTGACGTTTTAAATTCTGCCTTCTACTTTCTCCGTTGGGGCCACACAAACGGGGGGTAATGCCCTCGCTGCGGTCAATTGTCAATAATCAATTATTAATTGTTAATATTCCATGAGGAAGCCAAAAAGGTATATCATAACCTTAACCGGATCATTTCTTCCCAGATATGTTCTACTGTTCTAATCCCACGTGTTCTCATCCTTTCAATCCCGACAACTCTAAATTTTGTCAAAGTTGCGGATCGCAAGGCCTCAACCCTCTCTTCAGAAACCGCTACCGCGTGATTCGACTGTTGGGCGAAGGGGGATTTGGCAGAACTTATGAAGCGGTAGATACGGATCGCATGGACGATCCCTGCGTAATCAAACAGTTTGTACCCCAATTTCAAGGAACCTCAGCACTTGAAAAAGCCGCAGAATTGTTTAAGCAAGAAGCGAAACGACTGTACGAACTGGGTGAACATCCCCAAATTCCTCGATTAATTGCTTATTTTGAACAAGACAAGCGACTTTATTTAGTACAAGAGTTGATTGAGGGGCAAACTTTACTAGCAGAATTAACTCAGCAGGGCGTTTTTAGCGAAGAAAAAATTTGGCAGTTACTCGCAGATATTTTGCCGATTTTGAAATTTGTGCACGATCGCAATGTCATTCACCGAGACATCAAACTTGAGAATATCATCCGCCGCCGCACCTCTGTTAGCTCATCATTGCCAAAGGTGGGAAATTTTCGCAATTCAGCTTTCCGAAGGGGAGGGCGGGGAGAGTTAGTTTTGATAGATTTCGGTATTTCCAAACAAGTGACGGGCTCGCTGATGAGCCAAGTAGGCACAACGGTAGGAACGCCCGGATATTCGCCGGTAGAACAAATGCGCGGTCAAGTTTTCCCCGGAAGCGATTTGTACAGTTTGGGAATAACTTGCCTGAGACTGCTAACTCAATGTTTGCCAAAAATTGACGGTTCCGATGACCTTTACGATCCGATAAACGGCGGCTGGATGTGGAGAGAACGGTTGCCAGCAGGCACAAAAATTAGCAGCGAGTTGGCAAATGTTTTAGACAAATTAATTCAAGATTATCTCAAAAATAGATATCAATCTGCTGATGAAGTAATCAAAGCTTTAAATCTCTATTCTTTACCTCCCCAACCCCATTGTGCCAATGGAGGACAACTTGCTCTAAATTCTTTTATGATAAAGGGAGGACAACTTGCCATCAATACCCCGCTCAATCAAAGCGGGCAAATCAACAGCAATATCTCTGTCAATCCGAGGAAAAAATCCAACACCACTCCGCCAGTGAACAAGGCATCGCAGAGAATTGCTGTTGTCAAAAGCACTTTTGAATTTCAGGTGGTGACAGTAGACAAGCGCGGGAAGCAAACTAATGTTAACAGCGGCAAAGCGCGTTTTTTTGAAGAACATCTCGGTAGCAGTACAGTCCTGGAAATGGTATCTGTTCGTGGCGGTACTTTCCTCATGGGTTCCCCAAACGATCGGGGTGACAGCGACGAAAAACCACAGCATCCAGTAACTTTAGCATCTTTTTATATGGGCAAAGTTCCCGTCACTCAGGCACAGTGGACAGCAGTTGCAGCGCTGCCGGAAATTAAAATATTTCTCAATCCCGATACTGCCCGTTTTAAAGGTGCAAATCGACCTGTAGAAAATGTATCTTGGTACGAGGCTGTGGAGTTTTGCGATCGACTTTCTCGCAAAACTGGTAAGAATTATCGCTTGCCTAGCGAAGCCCAATGGGAATATGCTTGCCGGGGGCAAACTACGGGGCCATTTCACTTTGGGGAAACGATTACCAGCGAGTTAGCAAATTACAACGGAAATTCTAATTACGCTGACGCGCCGAAGGGAGTTTATCGCTTTCAAACGACAGATGTTGGTAGTTTTAAACCCAATGCTTTCGGATTGTACGATTTCCACGGAAATGTCTGGGAATGGTGCGCGGATTCTTGGCACAATAATTATAACGGTGCGCCTGCTGATGGTAGCGTTTGGGAGTCTGACGGGGACTCTTCGCTGAGGTTGTTGCGGGGGGGTTCTTGGAACGATCATCCTCCGAATTGTCGCAGCGCCTGCCGCCTCAGATATCAGCCGGATTGTAAGGCTAGTATTGTGGGTTTTCGAGTGGTGGTTTCTGTTGTTTAAGAATGGCGATTCCCTTGGGAGAGTCCCGCTTCACAAACTTTTCAACTTAACTAAAATTTAACCAGTTAAAAACTGTTTCCACTGTCAATTCTAACTCAATTCCATTAAGTATTGGCAAATTAGTTGCACCTTCGTACAGTTCCACTCTTTGTCCGGGAAATACCGCTAAAATACTTTCTTCTTCGGGAATCATTAACCACCCCAATTCAGTGCCTTGTTGCGAACAAGTAAGTAATTTAGCAAGCACTTTTGTTTGGCTTTGTTCGGGAGAAAGAATTTCAATCGCCCAGTCTGGATAAATTTCAAAGCGGTTAGCAATTCTACCCGATGCTAGAAAGGGAATTCTTTCCCACCGGAATACTGCTACATCTGGGACGAGTGATACACCGCCGAAAGTGCAACGCAACTCTGGAAAAGCATAAGCAATCTTTGGTGTTTCGACTATTTGGTTGATGACATTGCAAAGCTTACATTGCAATCTGCTATGTTCACCTTGAGGCATGGGTTTTTGAATGATTTCTTTGTTGATATATTCGGAAGCTGGTTCCGTTTCTGGAAGTTTTAGGAACTCCTCTAAGTTGGGCGAGATTTTAATGACTGTAGTCATAGGTCAAGTCGATTTTAGATTTTAGATTTTAAAAGAGATAGATACCAGAACCCCGACTGTTTAAAAGTCGGGGTTCTGGTATCTCTTATGAAGGACAAATTCTTGCCTTAACTAGCCTTCTTTTGAGGAGCGACTATGCGTTCCACACTCATAGCAGCCACGCTCAACGTCACCACAGCCATACCGAGAATTGCCACAGGCTGCAACTTCTCATTGATAATTAGAAAACCGAAGAGTGCCGTCATTGCCGGCCCCAAAGTGCCAATTACTGACGCTAAGGCTGCCCCTGCGAACCGGATGGCAAAATTATTCAAAAGATAGCTAAACAGCGTCAGCACCCCTAAAATAACACCTCCCACAATCAAACCAGGCCAAACATTTTGGTCGATTTTAGGAGATAAATTTTCCGACAGTGGCACCCACAAACTCAGGGAGGAAAATACAAAAATCGCGGCGAAATTAACTAAACTAAAAGGAATCGGGTGCAGCTTGCCCGCGGCCATTTGCGTCAGCAATACGTAACCTGCAAAGGTAATCCCAGAAGCCAGTGCCGCCGTGACTCCCACCCCGACATTGCCGGCGCCCGGAGCGGGGGCTGCAAAACTCGGCCACCCAGCTAAAATCAGACCTGCGGTAATCCCTAATATCGCCAAAAAGCCGACTTTGCTGGGGCGAGAACCAAACAAGATCCAAGAACCTAGTACGGTGACGATCGGATAAATAAAGAAAATCGTAATCGCAATCCCCGCCGGAATATTGCCGATCGCCAAATAAATCAAAACCTGAGACAAAAACAGAAAAAATGCGCTTCCTAAAACCTTGCTCCACAAAGCTCGATCGCCCGACTGGAACAACCGCCTAATATCTTTCCACACAGAAGGATACAAAAATGTCGCCAATATCGGCATCAAAGCCATTACCACGATCAGCCGCATCAACAAAATCAACAAAGAATTTCCAAAACCCGGAGTTACTACTCCCGGAAATTCAAACCACCCAAAAACCATCCGAGGATTTTTGCTTTTAATCAGAATTCTCAAACAAACATTAAACAGCGACAATACCACCGCCGAAGACAAAGCCAGCACCAAACCTGTCTGTACTTGAGAAGATGCTTTAACAGTTGCAGCAGGCGCTGAAGAATGCTGTGGCACGGGTTGTCGCGGCGTTTCCACAGGTGTTGGCTGCAGAAGTTGCGGGCGGACAGAATTAACAGAATTAACAGAATTAGTTGATTCCTCGACATAGGAATCTTGAGCATCGAAAGGATTCTCAAGATATGCTTCTTCTTCTTCGAGTTCTTCCCTGATGCGGTTTACGAGATTTTGTAACAGCTCTTCCCCTTGCAGTTCCAGGGTTTTCATGTTGTTGAGCCGCACGGAAAGCTCGCTTTCGTAACTGGTTAAATCTTGTTCCAGCATCTGGAAACTGCGATCGATCCTTTCATCCAGCGCCGCCAGCAACTCAGAGGCCCGTTCGTCGTAGTTGCTCGGCGGCATCGGTATCGGGAACTCACCGCTGGGAATAGGGCTGCTGAGAGAATGTCCCGAGTTAGCGCTGAGTTCGTTGAACCGCTGCACCAACAAATCTTGCAAATTGTGAGCCAAAACTTGAGCCAACTGCTTCAGCCACAATTGCTGCTGCTGAATGTATCGCCCCGACAGAGATTCCATTTGCTGAGACTGCAATTTGCGATATTGCTCTCTGAGGTCTTCAATATCCTCAATCAGGTGATTTTTTTCAGTTTGCAGCCGAGTAATGTCCTGATTTAACTGGCCTTTGACATTTTGATGCAAAGCGTCCAGTTCTTGCATTACTGAGTGGAGGACTTCTTCTGCTGATTGTACTTCTTCTGGCTCGTCCTTTGACGAGTATACGTTCCGCTGCGCCATTAGCCTATAACCTCTAATTTAAACTGCACGTTCACTGTTCTTAAGTATTTTGCCAAATCAGGCCGCAAGTTCTAGTGAGTTGATCTAAGAAATTGCGAACACTGTTTAATCAATAGTAGTCGCTAAGGTACAAATGTGAAAAAATTGCGTGAAGCAAAGCTATCCCGAAGGGAATCGCCCCAAGAACACTTTGTGCAATTAGAAATCATCAGAAAAATGGCTAGAAACCCCGTCCTTTTAGGACGGCTTTACATTTTTGATTTACTACCGCCTTGGGACTGGTTGGCTCGGTGTGCTTTTGTGTTGCACTTTCAACGGGACAATTACCGTCTCAAACTTTCCAGCCCTGTACGCATAGTGTTTTGCTCTTTCGAGCCTCCCTTGCGGGGTAAAGTTAGCTTGTCGGTCAAGGTTTAATGAGCTTGTTAGGCCCGTAGCACTGTCTCAGTGACCTTAAGACTGTTTAACTACCAGCGACAGAGCAGGGAACTAGCTTCGCATTCTCCCGGTGTCGTGACTCAAAAAACGTAGCCAGTTAAGACTTAGGCTGGTCAGAACGGCTTGTTAGATTTCTCCTTCAAGCCTCATGCCTTTAGGCTGAGGTTCCTGACACTACAGCTTGACCTCTCCACGAATTGCTCCCGGTAATTCTCGCATATAACTCACCCGATTGCACCCGACTCACAAACCTAAGAGCCCGTTCCGCGACTAAATTTGATTGGGGGGTGGCACTCCTAGCCCCTCAACGGATAACTTGATGCTGCGGCCAGAAATCCGGTTTCTTTTGCCCGCCTTTCTCCCGCACTCCCGCGCCCAGATTTATTATATTAAAGGTTCCGATCTTTTGCTCGCGAAAGTTTTAAGAGGCGATCGCACCATCAAAAAGCCACCCCGCGCCATCAAAAAATTAACACATCCTATCCCGAAGAGCAACAGATATGGCATCCGAAAATTTTGACGATTCCTTTACAAACGATATAGAAAAACTGAATATTTCCTCAGAAGCCGAAGTGTTTGTCTTTCCGGCATCATTTGCCCAGCAGCGCTTGTGGTTTCTCGACCAATTCGCACCGGAAAACCCTTTCTATAATGTAGTAACAGCACTGCGCTTAACTGGTTCCCTCAACTTAACAGCTTTAGAGCAAACCTTCAACGAAATAGTGCAGCGACACGAAACTTTGCGAACGACTTTTGCCGTAGTATCAGGGCAACCAGTGCAGATAATATCTCCCGCTTTCAAGAATAATTTAAAAGTATTAGACCTGCAAGATTTGCCGCCAGAACAACGGCAAACAGAAGCAAAGAAACTCTCCGCAGCAGAATCTCTTCGCCCTTTCAATTTATCCACCGGGCCGCTGATGCGAGTCACCATCCTGCGGCTGACAGAAACAGAGCATATTCTCTTGCTAAATATGCACCACATAGCCTCCGATGATTGGTCGATCGGTGTACTAATTCGAGAACTGCAGGCTATCTATACAGCTTTGATAAATCAACAGCCATCTCCTCTACCAGAATTATCACTTCAATATGCAGACTTTGCCGAGTGGCAGCGCGAATGGTTGCAAGGTGAAGTATTAGAAACTCAGCTAGCTTATTGGCGGCAGCAATTGCACGGGATTTCTGTGTTAAATTTGCCCACAGATCGCCCTGCACCAGCTAGGCAAAATTATCGGGGAAAAACTCACTATTTAGAACTGCCTAAAAAGCTGAAGGACGCACTTTTAGCGCTCTCGCAGCGAGAAGGAGCGACTTTATTTATGACACTCCTCGCAGCATTTCAAACATTACTTTACCGCTACTCGCAGCAAGAAGATATTGTTGTAGGTTCGCCGATCGCCAATCGCAACCGCAGCGAAATTGAAACATTAATCGGTTTTTTTGTCAACACTTTAGTGCTGCGAACAGACTGTTCGGGAAACCCGACATTTCGAGATTTTTTGGGCCGGGTGCGGGAAGTTACTCTGGGAGCTTACGCTCACCAAGATTTGCCTTTTGAGAAGCTAGTCGAGGAATTACATCCAGAGCGATCGCTGAATCGCCACCCGCTGTTTCAGGTCGTATTCGGGCTGCAAAATGGGCCAGTGGACGAGCTAGAATTGCCCGAATTAAAGTTGAGTTCTTTCCATTTAGAGACTCAAACAACGCGCTTTGATTTAGAGCTGCATTTGTGGGAAGCTGCGGATAAATTTAGGAGCAGATACGGCGAACATTGGGAAGATTCGGAAGGGATCAGAGGATTAGCTGTGTACAATACAGATTTATTTGATGAAGTTACGATCACCCGAATGCTGAGGCATTTTAAAACTTTGCTGGAAAGCATTGTCGCTAATCCCGAACAAAGAATTGCTAACTTACCTTTATTGAGCGAGGATGAAGTGAATCAATTATTCAGAGAATGGAACGATACTCGGACAGATTATCCTCAAAATAAGTGCATTCATCAGTTATTTGAAGAGCAACTCCAGCAGCATCTGGAGGATGTCGCCCTAACTTTCGACAGCCAGCACCTCACTTACAGAGAACTCAACAGTCGCAGCAACCAACTGGGGCGTTACCTACAAAAAAAGGGCGTGGGGGCGGAGGTTTTAGTGGGGCTTTGTGCAGAGCGATCGATCGACCTAATTGTCGGGATGTTGGCTATACTGAAAGCGGGAGGAGCTTACCTACCGTTAGATCCGAGCTATCCGCGCGATCGGCTAAACTTGATGCTGGAAGATGCTCAAGTTAAAGTCTTGCTAATTCAGGATAAATTGATTGAGAATTTCGGAGACATCTCAAACTCGGTGATTTACTTCGATCGTGATTGGGAACACATAGCCAAAGAAAGCGCCGAAAATCCCGCCAACACCGTAACAGCAGACAACCTAGCTTACGTTATTTACACATCTGGCTCAACAGGAAAACCCAAGGGAGTTGCTGTCACCCACAAAGCAGTAAATCGGCTGGTACTCAACACCAACTATATAAAAATAGAACCTACCGATAAAATTGCCCAAGCATCAAACGCTTCATTCGATGCAGCCACATTCGAGATTTGGGGAGCCTTGCTTAACGGCGCTCAACTCGTAGGAATTAGCACAAATATTACCCTTTCGCCTCACGATTTAGCCTTAGAACTGCGCCAAGAAGGCATCACCGTTTTGTTTTTAACAACAGCCTTATTTCAACAAATTGCTAGAGTTTTACCGCAAGCTTTTAATTCGCTGCGCTGCTTGCTGTTTGGCGGAGAAGCGGTCGATATGAGAGCGGTTAAAAAAGTTCTCAAACAAAATCCAACTACTCAATTAATTCACGTTTACGGGCCGACCGAAAATACCACATTTTCGGCTTATTACTGTGTGCAAGACGTACCCGAAACCGCAACATCTATCCCCATTGGCCGCCCGATCGCCAACACGCAAATTTATCTCCTGGATGCGGATTTGCAGCCGGTGGCGATCGGTGTTATGGGTCAATTGTACGTCGGCGGTGACGGACTGGCGAAAGGCTACCTCAACCAGCCTGATTTAACTGCTGCTGCATTCATTCCCAATCCTTTTAGCAATAAATCTGGTTCTAACCTTTATAAAACAGGTGATTTAGGCCGCTATTTAGCTGACGGCAACATCGAGTTTTTAGGTCGCGTTGACGACCAAGTAAAAATTCGTGGCTACCGCATCGAATTGGGAGAAATTGAAGCGGCTTTGTGCCAGCATCCACAAGTGCGCGAAGCAGTAGTAATTGTGAGGGAAGACATCCCAGACGAGAAACATTTGGTAGCTTATGTTATTCCTGACGGCATTAATGAAAAATCAGAAAGTCACAATCTAAAATTAAGTGACTTGCGCCAATTTTTGAAAGAAAAGTTACCAGGATATATGGTTCCTGCAACTTATGCAGTGTTGGAGAATATGCCACTGACGCCTAATGGCAAAGTAGACCGCCGCGCCTTGCCTGATATAGATACAGACAGCGAGGATATAACAGAAAATTATGTAGCGCCTCGGACTGAACTCGAAAAGGCGATCGGGAAAATTTGGGCTAAAGTTTTGGGAAAACAGCAGGTTAGTATCTACGATAATTTTTTTGAGCTAGGCGGGCATTCCCTGCTAGCAACTCAGTTAATTTCTCGCATCCGAGACGCTTTGCAAGTCGAGTTATCGGTCAGCAATTTGTTTGAGGCTCCGACTGTGGCGAGTCTGGCAAAATACATTGAAACAATGCGCTGGGCTGCGAAAGGTTTGGATACTCCCAGAACCGACGAAAATGAGCGCGAAGATGTGGAATTTTAAGGCCTTACATAATAGGAAGAGGATTTTGATTGTTTTGTGGGATGGGCGTCCGCAGCAACTCTGTTTAACAGCCTGTCTTTTGACATTTTTCATACTTGTGTAGCATAATGATTTTTTATCGATATTTTGGCAAACAAAAATGAGTAAATTGAACAGCGTTTTGAACCCTTCACTGGTTGCTGAACCTCCCAGTAATCGTTTTTATCGCACCGTTTGGCGATGGCACTTCTATGCAGGCTTGTTTGTTATTCCTTTCATGCTGATTTTGTCAATCACAGGCATCATTTACCTGTTTAAACCGCAATTAGATGCTGCGATGTATCACCAGAATATGTTTGTGCAGCCTGCAGATGTGGTGATGCCTTCTACTCAACAGGTGGCAGTTGTTCAACGAACTTATCCTGATGCCAAAGTAACAAAATTCACGCCGAGCGTTGCGTCTAATCGTAGTGCTGAAGTGACGATCGCGACTCTTGATGAAAGAACACTAGCCGTTTTCGTGAATCCTTATACAGCTAAGATTTTAGGCGATCGCGATGAAAATAATAATCTCCAAGCGATCGCACGCAAGATTCACGGCGAACTGATGATCGGAAAATTGGGAGATTATTTAGTAGAGCTTGCTTCCTGTTGGGGGCTTGTGCTGCTGATTACAGGATTGTATCTGTGGTTGCCTCGCGGCAAAGTAACTTTTTTAGGAACATTAATTCCGCGTGTGTGGAGTCAGAATAAGCGGGTATTTTGGCGGGACTTACACGCCGTTTCGGGATTTTATGGCGTATTGCTAATTGGCTTCCTCATCCTCAGTGGACTACCCTGGACAGGTTTTTGGGGAGATACCTTCGCTCGTTTGTCGAACTACTACCCTGCACAAATGCGGGATAACGTGCCTCAATCGACAACACTCACAGGCTCCCTCAATCAGCAGGGCAATCAAGTTGTGCCTTGGGCAGTAGAGCAATTACCAATTCCTAAATCGAGTACGCCTAGAGATGAGCATCATTCAGGACACAACGAAGTTATCGGGCGAACTCTTGCTGATTCGTCCGTAAATCTAGATTCTGTTGTAAATTTAGCTCAAGCAAAAGGCGCACCCCCTGGATTTAGTGTTAGTTTTCCAGAATCCAACACGGGTGTGTATACGGTTTCGGCATTTCCAAATAATCCGGCGCAAGAAATTACTTTGCACATCGATCAATACAGTGGCAAAGTATTAACAGATGTGCGGTGGAAGGATTACGGGTTAGTACCCAAAGTCGTATCAATGGGAATTTCAATTCACATGGGAAAATATTTTGGATTGAGCAATCAACTACTGATGTTGTTTGCATCCTTAATTTTGATTGTGCTTTCAGTAAGTGGTACGGTGATGTGGTGGCAGCGTCGTCCGAAAGGGACGGGTTGGCTCGGTGCGCCTGCAATGCCCACCCATGTTCAGGGATGGAAAGTGCCACTCGCAATCGTTGCTGTTTTAGGGATTGCCTTCCCGCTTGTAGGACTTTCACTCGTCACCGTTCTGCTGTTGGATTATTTCGTTTTGGCTCGTATTCCTGCCCTCAAGCGCATTTTCAGTTAAACGTGGAAGGGTGACAAAGAGGTCTAGGAACTAGACCGAATCAGTGCGTAGGTTGGGCCCGGAGGGAACGAACCCTCCGTTTCACTCCGCCCAACATTTTCGCTACAATTTTCCTTAACTGAACCGTATGGGATTTTAACTCACATTTTTCGTCACGAAATTTCATTGCAGAATGCCCTGACAGCTTCTGCAAACTGCTGGTTATGTTCCATTAATGCCATGTGTCCTCCTCGCTTTATAGTAACTAGCTCTGCTTGAGGTAATTCTGCTTTCATTCGCAGGCTAGCTGGGGGCGTAGTGGCGATATCTGAATCGCCGCAGATCACCAACACAGGAATGTCAATTGATGGCAAAGTTTTTGTTTCATCAAATTTGAGCATTCCCAGTGTGCCGCGAGCAAGAACGCCGGGAGAACCCAAGGCTGATAAGAAAGCTGAAAACTCTAATTGACCGCGCGTTTCAGTGCCTTTAAATCCCGATACTTCTACACTGATGTACAGTGAACCATTGAGATAGCTCAGCCAAGTCATTCCCCACATAATCGGTTCAAGAGCTATGGTGAGGTAGAGCAGAGGTTGCAGCAGCGGCTTCTGCAAAGCGCGTAATAAACCGCTAAAAATAGCGGTTTTGACGGGATTAGTATAGGTGGTATCTACCAGAATTAAACCAGCTACTCGACTACCGAGAAGTTCTGGAAAAAGCCGACTGAATGTTAGAGAAATCATGCCGCCCATGCTGTGTCCGAGTAGGATAACAGGTTTATTTCCTGCTATGGCAATGACGGCTTCGAGATCGCGGGCAAATTTTTCTAGGGAGTAGTCGCTGTTTTTTGGTCGAGTGGATTTTCCCAAACCTGGAAGATCCCAAACAATCACTCGGTAGCGATCGGTTAGTTGCCGTTTCGCGTAATACCAAACCATACTGTTGGGCCCCCAACCATGGGAGAGAATAATCGGCTGCCCGTCCTCTGGGCCGTAGAATTCTACTTGTAAAATAGTGCCATCAGGTCTCTCTACCCGCTGCACTGTACCCGTCCGCGTCGGCTTCGGTTCGTCAGCACCGGGGCGGCGGAACAGCGGCAAACTGATAAAGCGGCCGCCAACAGACCAAAGAAGCATCAAGACTCCGCTGACTAAGTAGGAAATCCCTACAAGTTCGCCGATGTACCATTCGTAAATAATATATATACCTCCGCCAAGTACCCCGATCGACAGCAATCCTACCAGCCAGAGGAACAGGAAATTGAAGGGCATGAACGGCATAAGCTGAAACCTTGGGTAGAATTTGGGTTGCGAATTCAAACAGGATCATACTCAGGTTAGGCCACAGTAAGCAAGCGGTAAGTTAAGCTCTTAACTTGTGTACTGGTTGAATTTCTTTTATTGATTTGCCCAAGTAATGACAGGATGACTCAAAATGCCCGATCCAAAAATATCGAGCTCATCGCCAAATGCCAGAGATTCTGTCACTGTGGAGTTAGTTGAGTTTTTATCTTACCTTCGCAGTCTAGATATTAATATTTTTGTTGAGGGCGAGATCCTGCGCTGCAATGCTCCCGAAGGAATTATTACACCCGAACTGCGGGCCGAAATTTCTCAGAAAAAAGCCGAAATTATTTCATTTTTAAAAGCAGCTAATCGTACTTCTAGTTTCACTCCTACACCGATTGTTCCTCTGGGGCGGGACGGAAATTTACCGCTTTCTTTTGCACAGCAGCGCTTGTGGTTTCTCGACCAATTAGTCCCGAACAATCCCTTCTATAATGTTCCCGCAGCCTTGCGTTTGACAGGTTCGCTCAATTTTTCGGCGCTGCAACAAACCTTCAATGAAATTGTGCGCCGCCACGAAGCTTTACGCACGACTTTAGCAGTAGTTTCGGGGCAACCTGTTCAGAGAATAGCTGCTGCTTTCCACCTCCCGATTAATGTAGTAGACTTGCGAAACTTGCCAAAGGAATCTCGACAAACTGAAGCAAACAGGCTCACGGCTGAGGAAGCTCAACGGTCTTTCAATTTGTCCAATGACTTGTTGCTGCGAGTCACATTATTGCAGTTAGATGATGCCGAATATTTACTAATGCTGAATATGCACCACATTGTATCCGATGGTTGGTCTATCGGAGTGCTAATTCAGGAATTAGGCGCACTTTACACGGCATTTGCTAGGGAAAAACCTTCGCCTTTACCGGCTTTGTCGATCCAGTATGCTGATTTTGCAAAATGGCAGCGCGAATGGCTGCAAGGGGAAGTTTTAGAAACGCAGCTTGCTTACTGGCGACAGCAGTTAAACGGCATTTCTATGCTAAATTTGCCTGCGGATCGACCCCGGCCAGCAATTCAAAGTTACCGAGGCAAAAGGCAATTTTTGCAATTGCCAAAACAACTGAGCGAGGCTTTAGAAACGTTGAGCCAGCGCGAAGGAGTGACGCTGTTTATGACAATGCTGGCAGCTTTTAAAACGTTGCTTTACCATTACGCCCAGCAAGAAGATATTGTAGTAGGTTCGCCGATCGCCAATCGCAACCGCAGTGAAATTGAAGCATTAATCGGTTTTTTTGTCAACAGTTTGGTGTTGCGTACAGATTTGTCGGGAAATCCAACTTTTCGGGAACTTTTAAACCGAGTCAAAGAGGTAGCATTAGGAGCTTACGCTCACCAAGATTTGCCGTTTGAGAAGTTAGTAGAAGAACTGCACCCCGATCGCGCGTTGAACCAAAATCCCTTATTTCAGGTGGCGTTTGCGCTGCAAAACGCGCCGGGGAATCAGTTAGAATTGCCAGAATTAACACTCAGCCCGCAGCAGTTAGATGTGGGTACAGCGCGGTTTGATTTGGAGTTTCATTTGTGGGAGCGATCACCCAACAGTTCGGGAAGCAACCAATCGCCCAGCAATAAGCTGTGGGTTGATAGCTCGCAAGGCATCAGTGGCATGGTTATTTACAGCGCCGATTTATTTGATGAAGCGACGATTACCCGCCTGATCGGGCATTTTCAAACCTTGTTAGAAAGCATTGTGGCAAATCCCGAACAGCGCATAGCAAACTGGCAATATTTGAGCGCGCAAGAGCGTTATCATTTGTTAGTTGAATGCAACAATACTCAGGCAGATTATCCGCAAAATTTGTGCATCCATCAGTTATTTGAAATGCAGGCCGATCGGACACCGGATGCGGTGGCGCTGGTATTTGGAGATGAGCGAGTCACCTATCGAGAGCTAAATCTCCGCAGCAACCAACTAGCACGTTATCTGCAAAAAATGGGGGTTGGGGCGGAAGTTTTAGTCGGGGTTTGCTGCGGGCGATCGCTCGATCTGATCGTGGGGATGTTGGGTATCCTGAAAGCGGGAGGAGCTTACTTAATTTTAGATCCGAGCTATCCTGCTGAGCGATCGAGCTTTATGCTAAAAGATGCTCAATTATCTGTTGTGTTAACTCAGCAGCAATGGGTAGAGAATTTGCGAGTGCCCAATTTACAGATAGTTTGTTTAGACACAGACGGGGAGATGATTTCCCAAGAAATCGCCGACAATCCCACCAGCGCAGCCACAGCCGAAAATCTGGTTTACGCGATTTACACCTCCGGCTCCACGGGAAAGCCGAAAGGAGTGGAAATTGAGCACGGGAGCTTGTTAAATCTCGTTTTTTGGCATCAAAGAGAGTTTGGGGTGTCAGCGGGCGATCGAGCAACGCAAATTGCTGCGATCGGCTTTGATGCTTGCGGATGGGAAATTTGGCCTTATCTCGCCGCGGGAGCTAGCATCTACTTTCCAGAAGATGACATCAGGCGAGATCCTGAAAAACTGCAAAACTGGTTAGTATCAAACGCGATCGCAATTAGCTTTTTGCCAACACCTTTAGCCGAGAAAGTTTTGCTATTAGATTGGCCTCAAACAACAGCGCTGCGAATCTTGCTCGCAGGCGGCGAAAAACTGCAACAACATCCTTTAAAACCCCATCCATTTAAACTAGTAAATAATTACGGCCCAACCGAAAACACCGTCGTCACAACTTCCGGTTATATTCCTGTAACAGAGCAAACAGACATCGCCCCGACAATTGGCCGCCCCATTGCTAACACTCAAATCTACATATTAGACAAATATTTGCAGCCAGTACCAATGGGGGTTGTTGGCGAATTGTACATCGGCGGAAATGGACTGGCTCGCGGCTACCTCAACCGCCCCGATTTAACCGCACAAAGCTTTATTGTCAATCCTTTTAAACCAAATTCAGGAGAGCGAATTTACAAAACCGGCGACTTAGTGCGCTACAGAGGCGATCGCAACCTTGAATTTTTAGGACGCATTGACGAACAAGTAAAAATTCGCGGTTTCCGCATCGAATTAGGAGAAATCGAGACACTATTAACTCAACATCCGGCCGTGCAGCAAACTGTAGCAACAGCTTCGGAAGATGGACAGGGAGATAAACGTTTAGTAGCTTATATTGCCCTGAATGCAGAATATAGCGTTGCCCGCGAAAAAAACCAAATAATGCAATTGCAGGACGAACAGGTTTTGCAGTGGCAAATGCTTTACAATGAAACTTACAATCAACCTGCTGTTGAGTCAGATCCAACATTTAATATTGTCGGCTGGAATAGCAGTTATACTAATCAGCCAATCCCAGCAGAACAGATGCGCGACTGGGCGAACTATCAAGCCGCCCAAATTTTAGCTTTGCAGCCTAGCCGAGTGTTAGAAATTGGCTGCGGCACAGGTTTGTTGCTGTTCCAAATTGCCCCTCGCTGCACTCAATATTGCGGAACAGACTTTTCACCTATTTCGCTCAACTATATTCAGCAGCACTTGGCAAATCAAGAGTTAGCTAATGTAACGCTGCTTCAGAAAATGGCGACTGACTTTGAAGGAGTAGAGACAGCAGCTTTTGACGCAGTAGTTCTCAACTCTGTCGTGCAATATTTCCCGAATATCGACTATCTCGTGCAGGTGCTAGAAGGTGCGGTGAAAGCAACTGCTCCCGGCGGCTTTATATTCATCGGAGATGTCCGCAGCTTGCCGTTGCTGGCAGCTTTTCACGCTTCGGTACAACTGTATCAAGCCGAACCTTCTCTCGCGGGCGAACAGTTGCAGCAGCGAGTACAAATGCAAATTTTTCAAGAAACAGAGTTAGTTATTGAGCCGGAGTTTTTTAGCGCATCAAAGCAGCACTTTCCGCAGATTTGCGGCGTAGAAATTCAATTAATTCGCGGTAGTTATCACAATGAGTTAACTGATTTTCGGTACAATGCTATTTTGCATATTGCGTCTGAAACAGCACCCCCAAATTCATCGCCAAAAGGGGAGTGGGGCGCAGAAAAACGGCTGGATTGGTCTGCTGAAAACCAGAATCTGACTGTTACCAATATCCAACAAATATTATTGCAAAATCAACTCGATGTTTTAAGAGTTGCTAATGTGCCTAATGCGCGGGTAACTGCTGCGGTGAAAGCGGCAGAATTGCTGTCTGTTGTCGATAAATTTCCAACAGCAGGTCAGTTGCAGAAAGCCGTGGAAAAAGTCGAGGATTTAGGAATCGATCCCGAAGCGTGGTATGCTTTGGAAGTTCCGTATAATGTTAATATTAGTTGGTCTAATTCCGACACTCAAGGGCGCTACAATGTAGTGTTTGCACGGGGCGAAATTAGAGATTTTGTGCGAGAAAACCGAAGCGATAACTTGCGTGCTTGGCGCTCTTATGCTAACAATCCCTTACAAGCTAAAGTAGCACGGAAATTAGTGCCACAGTTGCAGGCTTATCTAGCAGAAAAACTGCCGGAATATATGGTTCCGTCGGCTTTTGTGGTGCTGGAGTCGCTACCTGTGACGGCTAACGGAAAGGTCGATCGCCTCGCTTTGCCTGCACCGCAGCCGATTAAGTTAGAATGGGCTGGCGGTTATGTTGCGCCTCAGACTTCTATCGAGGAAGTTTTAGTGAAAATTTGGGTTGAGGTTTTGGGGATAAAGCGAGTGGGTATCCGGGACAATTTCTTTGAATTGGGAGGCCATTCGCTGCTGGCTACTCAGCTTGTTTCTAGAGTGCGAGATGCTTTCGGGGTAGAGTTGCCTTTGCGCCGCGTTTTTGAAGCGCCGACAATTGCAGAATTATCTAAGATTGTGGAAAGTTTAAAAGATAAGAATGCTAAAAGTGATGCTCCGGCTTTAGTGCCGATTTCGCGCGATAGTCGGCGGCGGAAGCTATCATCTTTTAATAGACCTCTTGCATAATTTTTTGATTGATAGAGCGACCGCAGATGAAGGGCAGATTAACGCGGATAAACGCAGATAATTTTAAGATTGTTTTTGACTTTGGCAGGATGTTGAGTCGAGAAAGTTAATAAAAATGATGGCTGTTGAACAGGTGCAATTTCGATAAATATGCAGCAAGAAATAGAAGTTTTTGTATTCCCCGCATCGTTTGCTCAGCAGCGGCTTTGGTTCCTCAATCAATTAGCACCGGACAATCCTTTTTATAATGTCTCAACCGCGCTCCGCTTAACAGGTTCGCTCAACTTAAGATCCTTAGAGCAAACCTTCAACGAAATTGTGCAGCGGCACGAAACTTTACGCACCACTTTTACGCTTTTGGAAGGGGAACTCGTACAAATTATTGCTCCCATTTTAACTGTATCCCTCCCCACAATCGACTTACAAAATCTCTCGCCAACTCAGCAGCAAACCGCAGCGCTGCAACTCGCAACCGATGCAGCGCAATGCCCTTTCGATTTAGCCGCCGGGCCGTTATTCAAAGTAACGCTGCTACAACTCTGTGAAACAGAACATATATTGTTGCTGAATTTACATCATATTGTGGCTGATGGTTGGTCGATTGGAGTGCTAATTCGAGAGCTGGGAACGCTCTACACAGCATTTGTAAAAAATGGGATCTCGCACTTACCAGCACTGCCCGTGCAGTACGCCGACTTTGCAGAATGGCAGCACCAATGGTTGCAGGGCGAAGTATTAGAAACCCAGTTAGCTTATTGGCGGCAGCAGTTAAACGGAATTACCACACTCAATCTACCAACAGACAGGCAAAGACCAGCCGTTCCATCCTACCGCGGCGCTAAACAATTTATAACACTATCACCTGCTTTGAGCGAGGCGCTAAAGTCATTTAGTCAGCAAGAAAGCGCGACTTTATTTATTACTCTACTAGCCGCTTTTCAAACTTTGCTGTACCGCTATACAGGACAAGTAGATATTGCAGTAGGAACGCCGATCGCCAATCGCAACCTCAGCGAAATAGAAGCATTAATCGGTTTTTTTGTCAACAGTTTAGTGCTGCGTGCAGATTTATCAGGAAACCCAACTTTTAGGGAACTATTGCATCGGGTAAAAAACGTCGCAATGGCCGCCTACGCTCACCAAGATTTGCCCTTCGAGAAGTTGGTTGAGGAATTGCACCCCGATCGCGAGTTGAGCCGCAACCCCCTATTTCAAGTTAGTTTCAGCCTGCAAAACACTCCTGTAGCAGCGCTAGAATTGCCGGGAATCGCTGCCGAGGCGATCGACTTTGACGCGGGAACCGCCAAGCTCGATTTAGAGTGCCACTTGTGGGAAAATGCAGGAAGTATTCAAGGGCAATTTGTCTACAGCACAGACTTATTTGATAGCGCCACAATTGCGCGCATGGCGGGACATTTCCAAACGCTCCTCGAAGCCATTGTTGCCAATTCCAAACAGCACCTCAACGACTTGGCTTTGCTGACAGCGCCAGAATACCAGCGATTATTAATCGATTGGAATGACACTCAGAGAGATTATCCGCAAAACCAGTGTTTCCATCAGCTATTTGAAGATCGAGTCGCGCGATCCTCTTCGAGGGCTCCGCTAACGCCCGATGCTGTCGCCGCCGTCTTTGAAAACCAGCGCTTAACCTACCGCCAACTCAACAGCCGAGCCAACCAACTTGCACGTTACTTGCAGCAATTGGGAGCAGCACCAGAAGTTTTAGTGGGCCTTTGTGTAGAACGTTCCTTAGATGCGATCGTCGGCATCTTAGGCATTATCAAAGCAGGCGCAGCCTACCTGCCTTTAGATCCAACTTATCCTCAAGAGCGCCTTAACTTCATGTTAGAAGATGCTCAGGTGTCGATTTTGGTGACTCAGCAGCACTTAGCCCAAAACTTGACGCAGCCGGAAAATTACGGAGTTTTTTCAGTAGTGTGTTTGGACTCCGACAGAGAAATTATCGCCCGACAAAGCCCAGCCAAATTAACTACAAATATTATACCAGAAAACCTAGCCTACATCATTTACACATCTGGATCAACCGGAAAACCCAAAGGCGTTTTAATCGAACATCGCGGACTCTACAACTTAGTAAAAGCTCAAATAGAAGCTTTTCAAATAAGCTCAAATCACCGCATCTTGCAATTTGCATCCCTGAGTTTTGATGCCTCAATCTTTGAGATTGTCATGGCCTTGGGAACCGGAGCAACACTTTACTCAGCCAAGAAAGAATCTTTGTTGCCCGGACAAACATTAATCCAATTTTTGCAGGACAATGCTATTACCCACGCTACCCTCCCGCCCTCGCTGCTAGCTGTCCTTCCAAACGCCGAACTTCCCGCACTGCAAACAATCATCTGTGCTGGCGAATCTTGTTCCCCGGATATTGTTAAACGCTGGGCTTCCCGGCGCAGATTTTTTAACGCTTACGGCCCTACAGAAGCGACAGTCTGGTCGAGTTTTGCCGAAATTGGCGATTCCCTGCGGGATAGCTTCGCTTCACGGCAAAAACCGCCAATCGGCCGCCCAATAGCTAACACTCAACTCTATATTTTAGATGAAAATTTACAACCTGTACCCGTCGGAATTCCCGGTGAATTGTACATCGGCGGCAGCGGATTGGCGCGAGGCTACCTCAACCGCCCCGAATTAACCGCCCAGCGATTTATTGCTAATCCGTTTAGCGAGAAAGCGGGAGAACGAATTTACAAAACAGGTGACTTAGCTCGCTATTTTCCCGACGGCAATATTGAGTTTTTAGGCCGCACTGACGAACAGGTTAAAATTCGCGGTTATCGAATAGAATTGGGAGAAATTGAAGCGCTGCTGGTTCAGCATCCAGCAGTCAAAGAAACAGCGGCGGTTGCTGTGGATGATTTGTCGGGAAACAAACGCCTAGTTGCTTATGTCGTCCCCAATCACAATCAGACACTTAATCCCGTGGAAATGCGGAATTTCCTCAAACAACAACTGCCCAATTACATGATTCCCAGTGCTTTTGTGGCGATCGACTTTCTGCCCCTAACTCCCAATGGCAAAATCGATCGCAACCGCCTAATATCGCCGCAGAATCTCACTAGCAATTCAACAGATAAAAGCTGCATTGCACCTCGCACGCCAACCGAGTCAACCCTCGCCCAAATTTGGTCAAAAATCCTTAACACAGAGCCTGTTGGCATTGGCGATAACTTCTTCGATTTGGGTGGAGATTCCCTGCTCGCAATCCGCCTCATAAATGAGATCAACCAGCAATTTGAGCGCGAGTTGTCGCTGTCTGCCCTTTTTTTAAATCCGACAATTGAAGGTTTAGCAGATTCGCTAGATTCAGGAACAAATTCTGAGGAATGGTCGCCGTTAGTGGCAATTAAGTCTCGCGGTAAAAATCCGCCTTTCTTCTGCGTCCATCCCATCTTTGGCGTGGTATTTCCTTATGTCGAGTTAGCATTTCAGCTAGGAGAAAATCAACCGTTTTACGGGCTGCAACCTAAAGGGATTGACGGGGAAAGTTCTCCGTTAACTAGCATTGAAGACATGGCGGCTGACTACATCGCAGCCTTGCGTACAGTTCAACCAAAAGGGCCTTATTTTTTAGGAGGTTGGTCTTTTGGAGGTTTGGTGGCTTTTGAGATGGCTCAACAGTTGCTTGCAGCGGGGGATGAAGTGGCTTTGCTGGCTGTGCTCGATACTTTGGCGCCGGTTGCTGTTAACAAACCTTCTGTTTGGGACGGTTGCAAGTTTATTCTGACTACTGTTTCCCGCTCTATCTGGCCTTTTGTGGTCGATTATTTTCGCTTGGTGGCTGCTGCGGAAAATGTGCAATTTGGCGGAATTGCAGCCAGGTTCCCTAATTTAAATAAGCTGCTTAATTGGGCAGCTAATTTTTGGCATAGCTGGAATTGGAAACAGGCGATTATGGTTAGTATCCTATCTCAGGAGTCAAAACAACACAACTGGCGCGAGCTGGCAATTCCTTCGATGTTTACGGTATTTCAGGCTAACAGTCAAGCAACTCTCAGCTATGTACCGAAAATTTATCCGCACCGAATTACTCTGTTTAGATCGGGGGAAAAGCTCAGCACGAACCATCAAGATCCGACTCTTGGCTGGAGCGATTTAACGGCGGCACAAGTAGAGGTGATTCGAGTTCCTGGCAATCACCTTACTATGTTGAGAAAGCCCTGTGTTGAGGTGCTGGCCAGACAGCTAAACCTTTGCTTGAAACAGAAATTAAGTGATTGAGCGGCCGTTGGGCGCGATCGATCGAATTGCGTTCATCTGGCTAAAATCCATTGGGCGATGCTAAAAATGCTAGCACCCAAAGCGCCTGCGATCGGAATTGTCACCAGCCAAGCCGAACCAATTGACAGCAAAGTTTCCCAGCGTACTGTTTTCCAAGCTTTGATCAGTCCGACTCCGACAACTGCACCGACTAAAGCGTGGGATGTGGAAACTGGCAAACCGAAGCGGGATGCTAGCAAGACTGTGGTGGCTGTGGCTAATTCCGCGCAAAATCCGCCGCTGGGTTGCAGTTGGATGATCTTTTCGCCGACTGTGGCAATTACATTTTTGCCCCAAATTGCTAAACCGATGACTATTCCTGCGCCTCCGACGACTAAAATCCACAGGGGCACGCTGAAATCCTCTAGGGGAAAGGAACCTGTGCGCCGGATGTAGGCGATCGCAGCTAGGGGAGCAACTGCATTGCCTACGTCGTTGGAACCGTGGGCAAATGCTACAAAACAGGCGCTCAAGACTTGAAATCTTGCCATTTGTTGCTCGATGAGAGTGTGGGGGAGTGTCGGAGTGGGAGGGGGGGAGAGTGGGAGAGTGGGAGAGTTTGTGTTTGTACTTCTTCCTTCTTCCTTCTTCCTTCTTCCTTCTTCCTTCTTCCTTCTTTCTTCTTCCTTCTCAACTGATTCTAATTTTTTCCAGCTATTGAATGTGAGGCCGATCGCCCCAATACTCCCGATGCCAATGACAAAATCGTGAATTGGAAGATTCCAGCCAAATCTATCCTGGGCGGCGGCGATCGCCCCTGTCTGCACCAAAGCGACATTCACAACAGACGGCAGTACAATAATCCCAAATACGCTCAGCATTGCTGCACTCAGCCAAGGTATCCACTCGCGCATTTGAGATAGAGGATCTGGCCGATCGAGAATCGAATACTTCACCACACTGTAAAATAGCGCGGCTAAAGCACCACTAGCAACAGGTGTCGCCACCCAAGTTAGGGAGATGGTGCCGATGGTTCGCCAATCAACTGCATTAATTCCGGCTGCAACACAGCTAAAACCCGCGATCGCACCTACCACCGCATGAGATGAAGAAACTGGCAAACCTCGACTGGTAGCGATTTGCAGCCATATCCCGCAAGCTATCAGCACTGACACCATCCCGATTAAAAATACCTGCGGTTGGGCCGCGAACACATCTACATTGACAACTCCTGTTGCTAGAGTTTCGGAAACTCCTTGGCCGAACAGCACTGCGCCGGAAAATTCCAGTATGCCTGCAACAATTATTGCCTGCCGAAGCGTTAGCGCCTTCGAGCCTACGGATGTCCCCATCGAGTTAGCGACATCGTTGGCCCCCAAGTTGGCGGCGACGTAGAAGGCGAGTGCAGCCATTGCCCCTAGTTGCAGAAATACGACCCCAGAGGTATCTAACATAGAAATTTTTTGACATAAAACGGGCATTTCGATATATGATAAGGGATTGTGAGTTTTGGTAAATCCGATGAAAGGCGCAGAAATAATCCGTTCTATCGAAACGGAAGAAATAAATAGAGTCAAGCAAGAACTTAATAAACAAGTTCCCGAAATTTACGTCGGCGACACAGTGCGAGTCGGCGTAAGAATTAAAGAGGGTAACAAAGAACGGGTTCAGCCCTACGAAGGGACTGTGATTGCCATGCGTAACGGCGGGATTAATGAAACAATCACCGTCCGCCGCGTATTTCAGGGCGTCGGAGTGGAACGGGTGTTTTTGATTCACTCGCCCCGCATCGCTACGATCCAAGTGATGCGCCGCGGGAAAGTCCGCAGAGCAAAACTTTACTACCTGCGCGATCGGGTGGGCAAAGCTACTCGCGTCAAACAGCGGTTCGATCGCTCCCTGTAGGAATGCACCCAGCTTTCCCTTGGTTCATGATTCATGGGAAATTGAAAAAAATCAAAAAAAAGTTTTCCATTTACGAGCGCACTGTGTTAAAATAGAAATCTAGAGGTTAAGCGAATTTCAGCAACCTCACCTGTGCGCTCTTAGTTCAGTTGGTAGAACGCAGGTCTCCAAAACCTGATGTCGGGGGTTCAAGTCCTCCAGGGCGCGCTGAATCACCAAACTTTAAATTCTGCCCGAAAGCGCCCGGATTATTGGCTGGCAACAGTCAAAACCGCAAACTTTCGGGTAGAATTAATTTTTGTGGGCGGTTCGCAAAAAATGCCATCAACAAATGCTCGGTGTGGCTTCTCGATCGTCGGTTTAGGCGATCGGCATTTACGCCGTTGATTGGTTGGGCTTGTAAAAAAGTGCTGGCTTTAGATTCGAGATTTGGGACTTGGGCGTAAGTGGTTAGTGTCACAAAATCTGAGAGCCGCGGGCCACTCACACCATCTAAAATCTAAAATCTAAAATCTAAAATCGCAAGGGGGATTGAATCGTGGCGAAAAAAGACGAAGCTCAAGAAACTCAAGAAATAACGGCGCCTGGGTTTAATCCTACGGGTTTTTTTAAGGAAACTAGAGAAGAACTCGACAAAGTGGTTTGGCCCAGCAGGCAGCAGCTAATCAGCGAGTCTTTGGCCGTGCTTTTGATGGTAATCCTCTCAGCAAGCCTGATCTATTTGGTGGATAACTTCTTTAACTGGGGCGCGGGAAAGGTGTTTGGGCCATGACTTTTGCATCAGAAGAATCTGAGTATTCCACAGAAGCGACGGGACAGGCAGCATCGCCAGATGTGCCGGAGATTGATGCTCGCTGGTATGCTGTTCAAGTTGCCTCTGGCTGCGAGAAGCGGGTGAAGGCAAACTTGGATCAGCGGATTCAAACTTTGGATGTTGCCGATCGCATCGTTCAAGTGGAAATTCCGCAAACTCCGGCGATCAAAGTCGGCAAAGACGGTTCCAGGCGACAGTCAGATGAAAAAATCTTTCCCGGCTACGTACTCATCCGTATGTTTATGGACGAGGATACGTGGCAGGTGATCAAGAATACCCCGAATGTAATTAATTTTGTCGGGGCAGAGCAGAAACGCCGCTACGGGCGCGGCAGGGGTCACGTCAAACCGCTACCTCTGAGTCATTCGGAAGTAGAACGGATCTTCAGAAACGCTCAGGAATCAGAACCAGTTGTCAAAGTATCGATGTCTACTGGAGACCACGTTGTGGTACTTTCCGGGCCGTTTAAGGATTTTGAAGGTGATGTGATTGAAGTTAGCCCGGAACGAAACAAGCTCAAAGTTTTACTCTCGATTTTTGGGCGCGATACGCCTGTAGAATTGGAGTTCAATCAGGTTCAGAAACAGAACTAACTAATGGCAAAGAAAGTTGTTGCAGTAATTAAGTTGGCGATTACGGCGGGAAAAGCCAACCCAGCTCCTCCGATCGGCCCAGCTCTGGGTCAGCACGGCGTCAATATTATGATGTTTTGCAAGGAGTACAATGCTAGAACAGCAGACCAAGCGGGTCTGGTGGTTCCGGTAGAAATTTCGGTTTTTGAAGACCGCAGTTTTACGTTTATTCTCAAAACTCCGCCGGCGTCGGTTTTGATTCAAAAAGCCGCTGGCATTGCTAAGGGTTCGGGAGAACCTAACCGCAAGCAAGTAGGGACGATTACACAGGCTCAGTTACGAGAAATCGCTGAAACCAAAATGCCTGACCTCAATGCTAATGATGTTGAGGCTGCTATGAAAATTGTGGCAGGAACGGCTAAAAATATGGGCGTGGCGATCGCGGATTGAAGGCAGAAGGAAGAAGGAAGAAGGAAGAAGGAAGAAGGAAGAGTTTTCCTAGTCCAAGTTCCAAATTGCTAATCCAAAATTCCTGATTTTGAAGGTAAAATCTTCAATCTAAAATCCAAAATCCCCAATCCAAAATCGATCGGTTCAGGGGGAGAAGCAAAGCTTCGCTAGTAACCGAAAACGGGTAGATTTTAAGATTGTTCGATAGGTTCAATCTAAAATCTAAAATCTAAAATCTAAAATCGACTGACCCCAGGAGATAACAATGGCAAAGAAAGTATCGCGAAGACTGCAAGAACTTCTAAAGAAAGTTGAAGACAGACCTTATCTACCGCTGGAAGCTCTGCAACTTTTGAAAGAAACAGCAACCGCTAAGTTTGGCGAAGCTGCTGAAGCTCACATCCGTTTGGGAATTGACCCGAAATATACTGACCAACAGTTGCGGACAACTGTATCGCTACCAAAAGGAACTGGTCAAGTAGTCAGAATTGCGGTGATTGCTAAGGGCGAAAAAGTTAAAGAAGCTCTAAATGCCGGCGCGGATATTGCTGGTTCTGAAGAGTTGATCGATGAAATTCAGAAGGGCATGATGGACTTCGATTGCCTGATTGCTACCCCAGACGTGATGCCGTTGGTGGCAAAATTGGGTCGGTTGTTGGGCCCGCGCGGTTTGATGCCTTCTCCGAAAGGTGGCACGGTGACGACTGACATTGCTCAGGCGATCAACGAGTTTAAAGGTGGTAAACTAGAATTCCGTGCCGATCGAACTGGCATCGTTCATGTTATGTTTGGCAAGGCAGCTTTCTCAGCGGAAGATTTGCTCGTCAACCTTCATGCTTTGCAAGAAACTGTTGACCGCAACCGTCCTTCTGGTGCTAAAGGTCGCTACTGGCGCAGTTTGTACGTATCCGCAACAATGGGCCCGTCGATAGAAGTCGATATCAGTGCTCTGCGCGATACCAAACTTGATGCTGCGTAGAAAGAATTCAGCAGAAGGCAGAAGGTAAAAGACTGCTTCGGCTGTCTGTGTAAATCTCTTACAAGACTTACGCCAGACCCCAGCTAATGTCTGCCTTCTGGTGATAGCCTAATCAAAAATCAATAAGCTGAAGACCGCAGGTGCCGATCGCTTAATTTCCTGCCGAGGCTGAAGAAATAAAAACTCAAGACTCAAAGATTAGAAAATTTCTATTTTTTAATTCTGACTTGTTAATTTTTAATTCTCTGCCCCGGCTCGAAGGTCGGGGTTTTTGACGGGCAGTTTTCGATCCTAAAAGGAGGTGAAATAAGTATGGGCAAAAGTTTAGCAGTAAAAAATGAGATTATTGCAGACCTCAAGCAAACCTTGAGCGAATCTCAACTGGCGATCGTGATTGACTACACGGGCTTAACTGTTGCTGAAATCACAGATTTGCGTCGGCGTTTGCGTCCGAAAGGCAGCAGTTGCCAAGTGGCAAAAAACACGCTAATGCGAATTGCTGTTGAAGGCAACGAAACCTGGCAGCCGATACAAGAATTGCTGACAGGTACGTCGGCGTTCCTGTTCGTCCAAGAAGATATTGGCGGCGCGATTAAAGCTTACCAAGAATTCCAAAAAGTCTCTAAGAAGACTGAACTTCGCGGCGGCGTGATGGAAGGACGGGTGCTGAAAGAAGCTGATGTTAAAGCATTAGCTGATCTGCCGTCGAAAGAACAACTCATGGCTCAAATTGCTGGCGCTATCAACGGTGTCGCAACCAAGTTGGCTGTGGGTATCAATCAAGTTCCTACTTCGATCGCTCGCGGTCTTAAAGCTTATGCTGAAAAAGACGGCGATTCAGCAGAAGTAGCAGCAGAAGCAGAAGCACAACCTGAAGCAGAAAGCGTATCTGCTTAGTCATTAGTCATTAGTCATTAGTCATCAGTCATTAGTGTTAATCCACAGGCTGAAGACTGGAGACGAGAAACTAATGATGGAGGAGCAATCCCAAATCCCAAATCCCAAATCCCAAATCTACAATCGAACTAGGAGTTTAACGAATGTCTACTGCAACTGACGAAATCTTGGAAAAACTTAAGTCTCTGACTTTGCTCGAAGCTTCTGAATTGGTTAAGCAAATTGAAGAAGCTTTCGGCGTGAGCGCTGCTGCTCCTGTCGGCGGCATGATGATGATGCCCGGTACAGGTGGTGGAGCCGCTGCTGAACCAGTAGAAGAGCAAACCGAATTTACTGTCATGCTCGAAGAAGTTCCTGCTGACAAGAAAATCGCCATTCTGAAGGAAGTCCGCGCAATTACCGGTCTGGGCCTGAAGGAAGCAAAAGATTTGGTAGAAGCCGCACCGAAGGCAGTTAAGGAAGCTATTGCTAAGGAAGCTGCTGAAGAAATGAAGAAACAGCTTGAAGCTGTGGGCGCAAAAATTTCTATCAAGTAATCAGAGAATGTAGTTGATATCTATTCCGGTGACACCGGAATGATGGTTGACTGTTGACTGTTGACTGTTGACTGTTGACTGTTAACTATTCCCTAAAATTAATCGCGCGATAGTTACATCTCTCGCGCGATTAATTATTTTTGGTGGAGAGAAACGGAATTGCCGTGTCCTCTTAGATTTTAGAGGCGGCTTCCATTTGCCGCACGACTGTTAAAGCTGAATAGGAAACACCAGCAGTTCCTTCTCCGGGATGGGTGGAGTCGCCTACTAACCACAAGTTTTTAATTGGTGTGCGGTTGGCAAATCCGAAGGGGCCGAAGGTTGGTATTCGCTGCCCGATGCCACCCACAACGCCTCTATCTCTCGCTGTGTAGCGGGCAAAGGTGCGGGGTGTGGCGGCTTCTTGGTGTACGATCGACTCTGGCGTCAAATTGAAATATTCGCTCAAACGGGCGATCGCCCCTGCGGTATATTTTTGCTTCAATCCTTCATAATCAACCGAATTCCACCACATTCGAGTATCAGTAAATGAGGAAGCGATAATTGTCGCCATTCCCTGCGGTGCTCGGCCATCTCCCGGATGGCTGACTGAAACAAATAATGAATTATTCTCCCCAATCTCGCCGTCGTAATCGTAGAGAAACTGAAGGTGGGGCGGACAATTTGCGGGAATTGCGTTTTCATGCACTCCCAAATATATGACAAATGCACCGGATGCGGGCGGCAATTTATCAACTCGATATTTGTAGCCTGCCATTTGATTTGGGAGTTTGTTTGTTGTCTCTGAAGTATCTGATTTAACCGATAAATTATCTGTTGAATTTCCGATAATCGGCTCGCTTGACAACAATTTTACTAGATTTTGCGCGGTCACGTTGGCAACAATACGATCGGCTGCTTCTGTCCAAACTTCGCCTGTTTTTTGATTGCGAATTACTGTACCGGTGGCTTTGCCGTTGGCGGTGACAATACTTTCAACTGTGTGGCGCAATAAGACTTGACCGCCGTCTCGTTCGATCGCCCCTACGAGTCGATCGCTCAACACCTGCATACTTCCTTCTAGATGATACAATCCCTGCGGCTCTTGCGAAACTCCTAAAGCCGTCGCCGCGTAAAGTAGCGCCGTTTCTTCGGTATCAACTTGAGAATACAATTTTAACTGCAAATCCAGAAAAGTTTTCAAGCGCAAATTGTCGCCCAATCCACAAAGCCGCAAAGCATCTCCCACTGTCATAAAAGTGAAAGGCAAAGTAATTAGAGTATCGGGGCGAACTGCTTGAATTAATTGCCAGAAATCCCAGAAGCTTCTGGGCGGTAAAACTGGATCGCGCCCTTGAAATTTCCAGCTAGCTTTGAACAATGCAGACAATAATTGCCAAAAAGGTTCGCTTCCGGGAAACTGCCGCTGCCTTTCTTGCTGCCACTTTTGCGGATCTCGCCACACGCTAATCGGTGCGGTTTCTCCCGGCAAAAACACCGCACAAGCGGGATCGCAGGGTGTCGCGGCGGGAAGTTCTATGTTTAATTCTGAGAAAATTCGGTGGTGAATGCCTCCGGGTTCCAATCCTGCAACCTGCGTGGCGCCGACATCGAAGGTAAAGCCTTTGCGTTTGAAGGTGGAAGCGCATCCTCCGGGGACGATCGCCTGGTCTAAGACTAGCACTTTGTATCCTCTGCGGGCTAGCAGGGCGGCTGCTGTGAGCCCGCCGATGCCGCCTCCAATTACCGTGACGCGGCCCTTAGTGTCTGCTGGATTGGATTTGCTCTCAGGGGTGCGATCGCCTGTCATAAATTTATTTACTGTAATATTTCTTAATAGTATGCTCATATTTTGCAATAAAAAGCTCTTGTAGCGACAGGTTGAAATCTATCGCTACAAGAGGAAGGAGACCGAGTTTAGAGGACTTTTTAGGGATAAAGTGATCCGGGCGCACCCGGAGCGTTAGACTGTGCCGTGCTGATGAGAAAATCAGGGACGGCGCCACTTGTTGAGATAAGCTTCGCCAATCCCAGCCACAGCCTGCATTTGAGCTAACTGTTCCCGTAAAGCTTTGATGGTTCTTAGCTGTTCTTGAGACTGTTGTTGCAAAGCGTCGTAATTTCGCTGTATCGCCGCACTCTGGCTCAATTGATTTTCTAGAGATTGCAACTTGCTTCGTTGAACTTGGAAGTCGCCGATCGCACTTGACTTTTCTGCTAACTCGTGCTGTAAAGATTCGTAACTCGACTTTGACACGGTTTCCTGGAATTGGCTTTCGAGATTTTGCTTTTCGGTGGCGAATTGCTGCTGCAAAGATTCCAGAGCACTGGATTTTTCGCCTAGCTGTTGCTGCAAAGATTCCAAAGCACTGGATTTTTCGCCTAGTTGTTGCTGAAACTCGTGTTCTCGGTGTTCTCTTTGGGCCAATTGCTGCTGCAAAGATTCCAGAGCACTGGATTTTTCGCCTAGCTGTTGCTGCAAAGATTCCAGAGCACTGGATTTTTCGGCTAGCTGTTGCACAAACTCGTGTTCCCGGTGTTCTTTTTCAGCGAATTGCTGCTGCAAAGATTCCAAAGCGCTGGATTTTTCGGCTAGCTGTTGCACAAACTCGTGTTCCCGGTGTTCTTTTTCAGCGAATTGCTGCTGCAAAGAAGCGATCGAACTTTCGCGTTCACTCAACTGCTGCTGTAAAGTTTCGTAACTTGACTTCGCTACAGTTTCGGCTAATTGGCTTTCAAGATTTTGCTTTTCGGTAGCTAATTGCTGCTGCAAAGAAGCGATCGAACTTTCGCGTTCACTCAACTGCTGCTGTAAAGTTTCGTAACTTGACTTCGC
>NZ_JAUBVF010000058.1:0-7227 GCF_036705685.1 Microcoleus sp. AT3-A2 | reverse complement strand
TACAGTTTCGGCTAATTGGCTTTCGAGATTTTGCTTTTCAGTAGCGAATTGCTGCTGCAAAGAAGCGATCGAACTTTCGCGTTCACTCAACTGCTGCTGTAAACTTTCGTAACTTTCTTGCAGCGGATTTGGCTTTACACTCACCGAGTCCGATAGAGTTTCTGCCGTTACAGCGTCATTAACTTCGCTTTCTTCGGCTGTTTCCCCTTGCAAGTGGGCTGCATCTACCTCAGTTTCTTCACCTTTTTTCCAAGTGACAGTAACTTCCGTCTTGTCCTTAGAAATATCCAGAGCGCCTTGTGCCAAGCGTTCTAGGAGTTCCGACCTTGATATTCCGAGCTTGCGAGCGATCGTGTTTAATCGATCGGCACTAGAAGAAGTCAGCGAAAGTCCGACTTTGACTTTACTTTCTGAATTGGAACTAACTACATTGCGATTTTTTTTGACCATTGGCATTTTCCTCATGCCAACCTACACTAATAAGTGTAGTGGCTGAAGCTTGTATTAAAATTAATTCTTGTTACTTACCAATTGTGCCAGCTTGCGTTCCCAATTGAACAAAAATCCGTGAATATACTCTTGGGTTCATTCCTCCCCGTAGAACCGCGTGAACATTCCCTGACGCGGGTTTTTTTCGGCACGATACCGCAGATAGCGCAGTTGAGCTTGTAAGCCGTTGTTTTAAAGCGAAGCTTCCAAAGTCGCACCTGCAACCCGATGATCTCGATCTTTTGCCAAATAGCTGACAGCAGCGCGAGCTTGAGGATTGTCAAATTTTCTCAGCGCGCGAGCAACTCGCAGCCGAATTCCCCAGTAATCCGCGCTCACAAGAGGTAATAATTGCTGCAAAGCCTCTTCTTGCTTCTGGGTATTTGCCAGCAGACCAAATCCGTCAATTGCTGCTTCCTGAACTGGTAAATCTTCGCCGCCAAGACCGATCGCACAAATTTCAAATACTGCATCAGGACACTGCATTTCGTACAGCGGAGCCATAATACTGCGACGGACGAGCCAATTGTCATCGCGGCGAAAAGCTTCGACTAAATGAGAAATTGCCTCGGTTCCGAACCTTGACAAAGAGTTAGCGGCTTCGGCGCGCACGTTCGGATCGCGATCGAACTGCATCATTTTTAACAGCGCCGCAAAAGCTTCCGCAGTTTGAATCTGCCGCAATCCCATCGCCACACACGATCGCACGATAAACTCGCGATCGTCCACTTTGCTCAGCAACATCGGCAGCGCCACCGCAGAATCGCACTTTCTCAGAGCCGTTACCCCCCGCAGCCTCTCTTGAGAATCCGAACTTTGCAGCGCTGCTTGGATTTCGCTAATTTCCATAAGCCAATTATAAATTTTTGTTACGTTTCTTTACAATTTTAGCAATTATTCCCGGATTTTGGGCAGATAAAAAAATTCACTGCTGAATAAGAAATTTTGTGGGTATTTAAGCGAAGTTGTGTATTAGTAATGAAGGCAATCAGTACCCTATTTATTTGAGTATGCGGAGGCATCATTTATTGTTTTTAATCTTTTTTAAGAGCCTATTTTTTACAAGTAGCGGTTTGGGCACAGTGCAGAATAGAATCATGTTTAAATCCCATATTTGGAGATAAAAGCGAAATTTACACCCCTAATTCTCCCGCGCATAAAATCCTAAATGATTGGCAATTGGACGTTCCTGCATGGGGATTTTATTCTGAATCGGAGCATTCAACAGTTTCGCTCCTGACGGCGATGCTACTGCAAAAGTTACCGACCCGCCACCATCTAAATTTAGCACTGTCTCGGCTCCTAACTGCATCAAAATATCAGTTATTTCGCTCAATTTCAGCCCTTCACTGTAAAGCCTCTGCTTCCCGTCTGCCAGAATTAACCACAACTTGTCGCCTGTTTTGTCGATCGCCGCGACGGCACGGGGATATGGCTTATCCTGTTTGCGTTCTTCCTGACTTTGTGCTACGGGTTTGCCATTTTTCACCAGCAAAGTATCTCCAGCAACTGCATAGGCTGTTCCCGCAGGACAAGTGCCGTTTTCGATTATTTGAGCGCGGTTTTTGGCATCAAAACAAAGGGCGGGAAAGCCTGAATGTGGTTGAGAATAAGCTTGGCTTTTGGCAATGGCGTGTCCGACATTATTTACTCGATCGCCACTGCGGGGATAGTAATCCCAAGGTGCTTCCTCGATGCAGGGATAAAAAAAATTGCCGTTGACTGCTAATTGCAATTTAAATTCTTTCAGGAATTCAGTAGCCGTGCGGGCATGGGTTTCTGTTAAATCGGGTGTTGGATTTCCGGGAGTGACAAAAATTCCTATTCCCGGCGCTTTTAGGTCGATGCTAACAATGTGAATTAGGGTGGGACGCGGATTAGTCCGAAATTCCCTGCGGTAGGCTATTCCTTGAAAGAGCGATCGGGCTTCGTTTGTTTGTTGGGGACGCAAAAAGTAGGGAATGTTGTAGAGTAGTATTGGTGCGAGCAATATTCCGAGACCGAGAATCTGCCAAATTTGTTTGATTGTGGGTCGATAAGTCATACCATTTTAGATTGTAGATAGGGACGGGAACACTGACATATTTATATATTTTCAAGCATCCTGTACTAATATGAAGTATTCGGATTCCAATAATTTTAGCAATCAAATTTTACGAAATCGAGCGTTCCAAGGACAAGTTCTTAACGGTGCTGATTTCAGCGGTGCGGATGTTAGAGGCTGCAATTTTAGAAATGCTCAGTTAGTGGGTGCGAATTTTATCGGTGCGAAAATCGGGCTTTCTTGGCGACAGATAGCTGTTTTGAGTGGTGGGGCGATCGCGATTTGTTTGGTTGTGGGCGATGTTCTGACTCGACTGATTTTGGGAACTCAAGGACAATTACCGGGATCTGGCAGTTGGCCTTTTGTTCTGTTGCTGTACGGGGTTTTGAGCGCTGCTGGTTTCGCTTCGGCGATCGCCAGCAAACAGCCAAAAGCCTCAAAAGCGGGTAGATTGGCACGAACAATTTCTGCTATTCTATCAGGAGCTTTGTTGGGATTTTTCTATGCTGGCACTGCAACTAATAATAATTCCCAGGCTGCTCTTGCTGGAATGTCGATCGGCGGGGTGTTAATGTTTTTTGTGAGTTCCCGGATTCGTAGCCAATTTGCACAGGTGGCGATCGCATCGGCTGGAAGTGTGGCGACTTACGCAGCGGCTTTTTTGTTCAGTGCAACGGCGAGCGCTTTTCTGAGCACTCACAAACTGTTTTGGGGTATGTGTTTCGGTTTGCTGTCGCTGCTGTATCTTTGGTTTGCGTTTGTGTCTTTTTCGGCTATTGTTCGAGAGATTAGAAATGCTGAGGGTACTTCGTTCAGAGGGGCAAATCTCGCTGATGCTAAGTTCGATATACATTAGCTCAATCTAAAATCTAAAATTTAAAATCTAAAATTACCCGACTGATATTCAAACAGTAATTGAGCCAGCAGAAAGCGACGCTTTGCTGCAAACGGTGAGGGAGCAAATGGCCCTCGCAACTTTCAATCCCAACCACAGCGAACTGCTCAAAAAGATGGTCGAATGTATGGGAGATTCGCAGGGAATGGTGAGGCTGAGTTTAGCCGAAACTCTCGGCTCAATTGGCAAACCTGCAACTTTTTTTTTTGCTGGAAGCTCTAGCACATCACCGCAACCCTGTCGTGCGTAAAACCTCTGCTAAAACGCTGACTCTTATTTGCGAGGATCTCGCCCGAACCACGCTGCTAGAAGCTTTTTTACACGATGAGGATCGAGTCGGGGGAGGAAGAGTGGGATTAAAGACAAAGCCTGCGGTTTCCAACCGCGCCTACACAGACAAAACCCACTTGGAGTGGGTTAAAGAATTTTTACTCGATCGGGCCTTGACATCTTCCTCTCAAAATGAGAGTATAAGCATAGCAGCCAAGAAAAACTGTCAACAATTAGCTATCACTATGCAAAACAAAAGAACAAATCAAATAAAAAGAAATGCACATAATCTCGATCCGGAACCTCCGTAAAGATGCTGCCCAGTATCCCGATGTCAAAAATCAAATTGATAGCTGGAACGCAACTGTAAAGCAAGCAGAATGGCAGAATTTGGAGGAGGTTCGCAAGATTTACCGAGATGCCGAAGCAGTAGGAAACTTCACAGTCTTTAATATCAAAGGCAACGAATATCGTCTGATTGTCGGCATCAACTACGAGGAGCAAACTATTTTTTACAAATATTTCCTAACCCACGCTGAATACGACAAAAACAAATGGAAAAATGATCCTTACTTTTGATGGAGCCACTTATAGCAAATTGCTTGCAGAAATTGCTCCTAGGGCGATCGAAACCGAAGAGGAATACGATCGCCTCCTGGCAGTAGCAGAACGGCTAACGTTCGCTAAAAACCGCACCCCAGAGGAGAGAGCTTTATACAAGTTGTTAGTCACGCTGATTGAAGTTTATGAGACAGAAAATTATCCGATGGACAAATCGGAGCCTCATGAGATTTTGCAACACATCATGGAATCCAGCGGCACCCGTCAAGCGGACTTGGTAGGTATCATTGGATCGAGCGGTGTGGTGTCTGAGGTTGTCAATGGGAAAAGAGCGATTAGCAAGGCACAAGCTAAGGCACTAGGCGATTATTTTAAAATCTCACCTAGCTTGTTCATTTAATTTGGGAATAGGGCATTGGGAATAGGGCATTGGTTATTTGTGATTAGAAAAACTACTAACCAGTAACCACTAACTATTACCCATGCCCGATGCCCGATGCCCAGGTCAGAGGCATCTAACCCTAGAAAAGCGATCGCCCTTGAGTTTTCTAAAAGAATTCAAGGGCGATCGCTCTAATCAAAGTATTTATCTCATATCAGAGATTTTTGTTGCAAGCTGTTTTTTTTGCCTGAACAGCTTATTTAACGGAGAGGGAGGGATTCGAACCCTCGTTAAGTTGCCCTAAACACACTTTCCAGGCGTGCGCCTTCAACCGCTCGGCCACCTCTCCAGGGCTAAATTAATTCATTTAGCCACAGCTAAACTATATTAGCAGAACAAATCTGATTTGGGAAGGGGTAACGGCATAAATTTACTGTTTAATGTGGGTAGGGTGTCAAACGGGCAGGCCGGATTCTGCTCCCTGTGTCGCAAACCCTTTCATATAAAGGATTTAGCCCCGCAAACCCCAATCTAAAATCTAAAATCTAAAATCTAAAATTCCATGACAGACTCTTACACAATTAAAATTCATAACAGACAGACAGGCCATCGCCACACCGTGCGAGTACCCGAAGACCGCTACATCCTGCAAAGCGCCGAAAACCAAGGAGTAGAATTGCCCTTTTCCTGCCGCAACGGCGCTTGTACCGCCTGTGCGGTGCGCGTCAAGTCGGGGGAACTGCACCAGCCAGAAGCAATGGGGCTTTCTGTGGAACTGCAAAAAGAGGGTTATGCCCTGCTGTGCGTCAGCTATCCCCGTTCCAACATCGAGGTAGAGACGCAAGACGAAGACGAAGTGTACGAACTGCAATTCGGTCGCTACTTCGGCAAAGGTAAAGTTAAAGCCGGTTTGCCGTTGGATGAAGAGTGAGGGAATTTGATAAATAATCAACTACCAATTATCCATGCTTTATCGATTATGTGCGATCGCCCTTTGTCTGTTGCTAGCTAGCTGCCAAAAACCAGAAATGCCCCAAGGTACGATCGCCAAAGTAGAAAGGGCCATCAGCGGCCAAACAATCGAAGTTATCAGTACAGCCGACAAAATAGCCTTATTAGAACAAATCAGGCTGATTGGTATTGATGCGCCGGATTTAAAACAGCAGCCTTGGGGAGAAGCAGCCAAACAAAGACTAGAACAGCTAACTGTGGGAAAACAGGTATTGTTAGAATCAGACATCGAAGAGAAAGACCAGTTCGATCGCAAACTAGCCTACTTGTGGCAAGATAAAAATTTGCTCAACGAACAGCTAATCAAAGAAGGTTATGCCTTGGCCTCAGTGCGATCGCCCAACACCAAATATCAGCAGCGACTCATCAACGCTCAAGAATGGGCGAGACTCATGGGTAAAGGTCTGTGGAATCCAGAACGAGCTTTGCGCCAAACTCCCGCAGAATTTCGCCAGCAAAATCGGAATTAGTCAGTTGACAGTTGACAGTTGACAGTTGACAGTTGACAGTTGGCAGTTGACAGTTAGCAGTTGTCATTGGAAGCAATTCCCAATTCCCAATTCCCAATTCCCAATTCCCAATTCCCAATTCCCAATTCCCAATTCCCAATGACTGACAATCAACTGCAAAACTTCTTAGAAATAGCCACCGAAGCAGCCCTAGCCGCCGGTTCCGTCCTGAAATCTTTTTGCGGAAAATTAGAAAAAATTCAAGAAAAAGGGCGATCGGGCGATTTAGTCACAGAAGCCGACAAAGCCTCAGAAGCCGTCATCTTAGAAATTCTGGGCCGCCACGTACCCGACCACGCTATCCTCGCCGAAGAATCCGGCAAATTAGGGGATGCTAGCAGCAAATACCTGTGGGCGATCGACCCTTTGGATGGCACAACAAATTATGCTCACCAATATCCTTTTTGGGCCGTGTCGATCGGACTTTTAATCGACGGCAAACCACAAATTGGAGTAATTTACGACCCTTTGCATAATGAATTATTTCGGGCAGGCAAAGGATTAGGAGCAACCTGCAACCGTTCGCCGATCGAAGTTTCCCAAATCTCAGAATTGAGAACCAGCTTGCTAGTCACTGGCTTTGCATACGATCGACGGGAAACAGCAGACAATAATTATGCCGAATTCTGTCACCTCACCCACCTCACCCAAGGCGTGCGGCGCAGCGGTTCCGCATCCCTAGACCTCGCACACCTGGCGATGGGGCGATCGGACGGATACTGGGAACGGGGACTGTCCCCTTGGGACGTAGCAGCCGGTGTAGTCATCGTCTCCGAAGCCGGAGGTCAAATTACAGCTTATGACGGTAGTGCCTTTGAGATGAACTCAGGTCGGATTTTGGCCACAAACGGCAAAATACACGCCGAACTCAGCAGCGCACTGCTAGCAGTTCCTCCCTTATCTTCTTGGAAGTAGCGCCCCCCAGCAATAGATCGGGGGTAGTACGGGGGTCAGAACCCCTTGACTCAAGCTACATTAAAGAATAGTGAGTGCGATTCGTTTAACCCAAATGGGTAGCAATACTCAGGGAAGGTTAGCCTAACCAACTGGTTAGTATAACTGAATA